>JAUXUR010000085.1 GCA_030680745.1 Alphaproteobacteria bacterium | reverse complement strand
ATTATATTCTTTATTTACTTATGGTATTGATTTTATAAAAAATAATATTTCATTTGAAAAAATAAATCGATGTAATTATGTTAATTTTTTGCTAGCATTTGTTATAGATTTAATTGGTTAAAAGTGTCGTGTACTATGATGTAGATACAAATTTGATAAAACATTTGGTCGCACAGGTGAGTTCGAACTAAAAACAAAAAAATAATTAATATATAATAAAATGACCTGAAAACGCTACGAATAGAAGGTCATCTAATCAATCCTTCCTACGCCCCGCGGCAAGTCCCGTGGGGTCCATAAAATCTGAATATTTCAAAAATAATATAAAAAATTAAAAAAATATTTTTTTATAATTCTATTTCTTAAAAACCGCAACCAATTCGATATGAGACGAATATAAGAATTGATCAAACAATGTTATATTATTTATCTTATACCCATTGTTCAAAAGAAGTCTTGCATCTGTTGCAAAAGTTTTAGGATTGCACGACACATAAATAATTATTTGAACTTTAGACATCGCTAATTGTTTTGATTGTGCATAGGCCCCAGCCCTGGGAGGATTAAGTACAACAGCATGAAAAGCTTCTAATTCCTTGTCATTCAACGGCATTTTATAAAGGTCACGCTCAATAACTTTAATCGGCTTTGAACTTTGTTGAAGCGCTTTTTTAAGATCTTGCACAGCAATGACGTCAGATTCATAAGCTTCAACTTTAGCAATATTTGATAATGGGACCGAAAAAGTGCCCCGCCCTGCAAACAAATCAGCTATTTTTTGAAATTTTTGATCCGACAATGCATCCAACACCAAATCTTTCAATATGACATTTGAATCCATCGTTGCTTGTAAAAAACCCTTTGAATCAATAGGAATTTGAACATCATCAATCTGAATGAAAGGTTTTTTGATTTCAATAATCGTTTCGCCATTTATCGCAAAGCGACCTATATCATACGCATAGGCAAATTGATTAATTTTTTCAAGCTGCCCTAAATTGAGCTTTTTTAAAGGTAATTCAAGATCCAGATCAATACCATTATCAGCTTCAGTCAAATAAAGATTTTTCGGTTTTTCATCAACCAAAAAACTTAATAAAAATAATTTTGAGTGTTGAATAAGATCCTGAAGTCTTTGTGTCAGCAATAAACAATGATCGATATTAACAACATCATGACTTTGGCGTTTAAAATAACCAAGTTCAATTTTTTTACCCTTACGACTTACTTTAAAGGTAACACGACGTCGCGATCTATCTGATACGCGTATCAAACGATCACAATTAAATTCTATTGATTGATCTTTAAGATGTTGATTTACATTATTGCATTTGAAATCATTATAATAACTTTCTGACATATGCTGCAATTGACAGCCACCACATTGGCCAAAATATGCACAAGGTGGATTGACTCTATGTTCAGAAGGCTCTAACACCTCAACAAGCTCAAAACGATCCGGATAATTTTTCTGCGTTACTTTTTGAACCGACACAAATTCATCCGGCAAAACATAAGGAATATTTATCCTTTTGTTTTCATATGTGGCACAGCCTAAACCTTCATCATTTAAAGCATCAATTTTTATATCAAAAAAAGTTGGTATGTTCATTATTGATGCTTCAAAAACATGTTATTTATTTACGTCATTTATTTCTGGCGCCATTTAGTGCCTTGTGGTGAATCCTCTATTTCGATCTTATGATCTGTAAACCATTGTCTTATTTCATCAGCCTTGGCGTAATCTTTAGAATCTCGTGCTTCTTGACGTTCTTCAATTTTAGCTTCAATTTCTTCTTCGGTAACTTCCATACCCCATTTAAACCAAGATTCAGGGTCATATTCTAAAATACCGAGCATTTGCGCACCAAATAAAATAAAGGATTTATACTTTAAACGTGCTTCATCACTTTTTGCTTTATTAAGGTTTGTCAAATATTGATGCATAAATGTCATCATTAATGGAGTATTAATATCATCTTCCATTGCATCCATAAAATCTTTTGGAATTTCTATTTCTTCATCTTCATCAATATCTTCATTGTCGCGTAACGCTAAATAAAAACGATCAAGCGTCAATTTAGCTTGCTCTAACCCATCCATTGTAAAATCGAACGATTGACGATAATGCGTTCCTAACATGTAAAAGCGAATTGCCTCACCAGGCACTTTATCCAATAATTCACGCACGGTTAAAAAATTGCCTACTGATTTAGACATTTTTTCGCCATTAACGATCAGCATCCCATTATGGACCCAATATCGTACATAAGGGTGCTTATGTTCGACACATTCAGCTTGCGCAATTTCATTTTCATGATGGGGAAAAATAAGATCTTGGCCACCGGCATGAATATCAATGCTCGGGCCAAACAACGCATGAATCATCGCGGTACATTCAATATGCCAACCAGGACGACCTCTTCCCCATGGGCTATCCCAACCAGGTTGTTCTGGTGTTGATGGCTTCCATAAAACAAAATCAGCTGGATCTTTTTTATAAGGCGCCACTTCTACGCGCGCGCCTGCAATCATATCGTCACGATTTTGCTTGGATAATGAACCATAATTGGGCATAGAAGGCACATCAAATAAAACATGTCCTTCTGCCACATAGGCATGATTGTTTTTAATAAGCTTACCTATTAATTTAATCATATCGGAAATGTGTTCTGTAGCCCTAGGCATCAAATCTGGCAGAAGCACATTAACTTCATCCATATCCTCTAAATAGGCTTGCTCCGTTCTTTTGGTCAGATCCGAAATGGATTCATTATTTTGAAGGGCTGCATTAATTATTTTATCTTCAATATCTGTAAAATTGCGGGCAAATTTAACATTTTCATATAAATAAGATAAAACGCGATACAAAACGTCAGCACAAACAGCTGAACGCGCATTGCCTAAATGTGGCAAATCATAAACCGTTGGGCCACATAAATAAAATGTGACCTCGTCAGGATTTTGAGGCTGAAAAATTTCTTTTTGTTTTGTAAGTGTATTATAAAGTTTTAAAGACATTAGGCGGATAACCTTTCAAGCACTTTTGTGCGATCCATAAGAGGGAGTAATTCTTTAAGCTCTGGTCCATGTTCTTGACCTGTGAGCGCTAATCGTAAAGGTAGAAAAAGTTCTTTACCTTTTTTGCCCGTGGCTTCTTTCACTTGGTTTGTCCATGCACTCCAAGTTGTTTGATCCCACGGCGTTTGTGGCAAAAGTTCTTTAGCGATTTGAATAAAATGTCGATCTTGCAGAGGCGTTTTAATATCGCCATGACACACAGACCACCAAAAAGCCACATCTTTAATATAAGTAAGATTTGGGCGCACCGAATGCCAAAAAGCTTCGGTAATTTGATCATAACCAAGTTCAATCAAAGATTTTTGAACGGATTCAAAGGACATTAAGTGAATGATTTTAGCATTTAATTGCAATAAATCTTGATCATCGAATTTGGGGCTACCACGCGCAAATTTATCGATACCAAAATCTTCAACCAATTCTTCTAAAGACAATCGGGGTTCAATCGCATCTGATGTCCCCAATTTCGCAAGCAAACTATTAAGCGCCATCGCTTCAATACCCTCTTTGCGTAAATTAATCAGACTTAGACTTCCCAAACGTTTTGAAAAACCATGGCCTGTTGCATCAGTAAATAATGTAAAATGGCCGAATTTTGGAGGCTTAAAACCCAATGCTTCAAAAAGTTGCACTTGCGCTGCCGTATTGGTGACGTGATCTTCCCCACGAATAACATGGGTAACTTTTAATTCACCATCATCAACAACCGACGTTAGCGTATAAATAGGTAATCCATCCGTACGGTATAAAACAGGATCACTGCTATGTGCGCCTTCAAAACGGACTGGACCACGAATCATATCATCCCAAGCGACAACTTTATCATCGAGCTTGAAACGCCAATGCGGTTTACGGCCTTGCGCCTCTAATTTAAGACGATCAGCATCACTTAATTTCAAGGCAGAGCGATCATAAACAGGTGGACGCCCCTGTGATGACAAAGATTTGCGCATCAACGAAAGTTCTTCTTGTGTTTCATAACAAGGATAAAGGCGGCCAGTTTTAACGAGATGGTCAAAGGCTTGGCGGTAACGATCCAATCGATCTGTTTGACGCGCAAACACATCCCAATTCAACCCCAACCAAATAAGATCATCTTGAATGGCTACTTCATATTCGAGTTCAGAGCGTTCTTGATCCGTATCATCCATACGCAGCATAAATTTACCCTGATGCTTACGTGCAAAAAGCCAATTAATAAGGGCGGCACGCGCATTGCCAGGATGAAGCCTGCCTGTGGGACTTGGCGCAAAACGAACGAATACACTCATGGTAATACCTACTATATAAGATTTAGAGTTACAAAATAGACGATTTTACGACAAATGGCAATTTTTGAATTTAAAAGTAAGGATATAATGGCATAAATTAAAAAACTACGAAAGATAGACTGGACAACCATCAAGACGTAGAGGGTTTGTAGTATTTTTGAGCTATTCCACCATTACAATCAAATCGTACTAACAAAATAACAATTTTGTTGACATTTTTTTTATGGTTACGTACAGTAAAATTTATTAAATTTTAACTTTTTTTTGAAATACTATTTATACAATTAAATATTAGGAGATTCCAATGAAGACTATATATACATCTTTTATTTTATCTATTTGTACACTTGCCTCATTTAATGCAAAAGCAGAAGTAACACCTTATGATGCCAGTCGTTTAATACAAGAATCGCAACACATCGAAGATGGTGATCACCATAGATATGAAGTCGAAGATTTCATATTAATCAAGAATGTAGCATTGAACGATAAAATGAGTTTTCTTATCTGGGCACGCCGCGCAGATCGCACAAATGATGATATTGTTATAACAATCAAAACACCAGCAGCAACAACATACGACGCATTAGTTCATGACGCTTATTTTGTTTTACCCCAAGATCAAGCACTTGAAGCAGTTCGCACACAAGGCAGAACCTACAATGAACAATTCAAGGGAAGCTATCCGTTGCTTGTCGGTGGAACAATGCAAAAACTCGCTTTTGGAACTGCGGGTACTGCTATATGGGCATATGAAAAACTTAAAAAGGCTTTACCTGGCAGCAGCTCTTCCAACATCAACAATTCCAATATTGACGTAACTGAAGGAACTCTCGTTCAAATTCTTGACCAATTAGAAGAAAAACCAACTTTTATCCCAGAAGACATAAATCCTATTGCTGATCCATTAGGAGAGCTTTTACGTAATATTGGATATTTTTTTACACCACATGTTACAAGTCTAAATGCGATTAAAAATGAAAAACACAACATTCATTTTGTAGGTCATGGGTTTGGTGGCGTTATTGCGCAATATTTATCAAATAAATATAAAAAACCTGGTTTCAGTTTTGCATCAATGGGGTTAGGACAATTTAAAAAATATCTTCAAGAAGGCAATGCTGCAAAAAACAATGAAGATGATTATGCAATGAGAAGTTTTACAAACTACATTCGTGAAAATGATGCATATGGCACACTTAATCTTGATTATTATGGAAAAACAGAAACAATTGGTGCATTGCCACTTTCAGCAGTAGCAGATTTTGATGAAAAAAGAGCTAATATTGAAAGATTGTATGGGAGCATGTGGGGCGCTATAAACAAATCCTATCTTGAAGCACGTTATGCCCTTATGATTGAATATCTTCTTACAAATCATGGAATCAATGGCTATGTAGCGTATTTAGATTCGATTTTTAATGCTGAAATGCGTGAACGCATAAGACGTGCTCGTGATTCTTTATTTAGCGAAGCAAAAGAAGTGTTAAATGTTGTCGAAGAAGCTTTAGATGAGATTGCTGTAGACGTCAAAGCAGGCTGGAACACCTTTAAAAATGGCGTTAAAAATTTCTTTAATACAAAAAAATAATATCTTTTCTAAAGCAACTAAATTAAAGCCCTGTCACGCACAGGGCTTTTTTATTACCTGCCTCCCCCTGCCCCCCCTATCAAAAATTCAATTCTCTGATATTATAAAAACTCTCCTCAAAAGTATAATAGTCGATAGACTTGAGGAGTAGACAAGAAACAACGAGCGAAGTGTATCCTTATATACATAAGTGAGGCGTGACGATGTATCCTTCCAATGTCTATCGACTATAAATTGGTGAAAAATGACGAACAACATTACCCTTGTTGAAGTAGGGCCTCGTGATGGGCTTCAAAATGAAAAAACACAAATACCAACACATATTAAAATTCAGCTTATTGAAAAACTTTTGGACGCTGGTCACAAAGTAATTGAAATTGGCGGATTTGTTTCACCCAAATGGGTGCCACAATTAGCAGATACGCCAGCAATCGTCGATCATTTCACCCAAAAACATTCACAATCCGATCTTCGGTTTCCTGTTCTTGTTCCTAATTTAAAAGGATTTCAGGATGCTCTTAATCATAAAGCAAAAGAAATAGCCATTTTTGGTGCAGCATCAGAAAGCTTCAGCCTAAAAAATATTAATGTCTCCATTAACGAAAGCTTTGAACGATTTAAAGATATCATGATCGAAGCCAAAAAAAATAACATTAAAGTCCGTGGTTATATATCCTGTGTCATGGGCTGCCCTTATGAAGGTGATATCCCTCTTTCAAAAGTTGTCGATGTTAGTCAACGCATGTTTGATTTGGGCTGTGATGAAATTTCATTGGGCGACACAATCGGCGTTGGTACACCAAATAAAGTCAAAGATCTTTTGAAAGCCTTAAAACAAACTATCCCTGTTGCCAAAATCGGCGTTCATTTTCACGATACCTATGGCCAGGCACTTGCTAATATTTTAATGTCTTTGGAACAAGATGTACGCATCATTGATACATCAGTTTCAGGGTTAGGTGGTTGTCCTTATGCTAAAGGCGCAACTGGGAATGTAGCAAGTGAAGATGTTTTGTATATGCTCAACGGCATGGGATTTGAAACAAAAATTGATTTGCCCAAATTAATTGAAGCCAGCCAATTTATTTCAAACTTTTTAAAACGTCCACCAAATTCAAAGGTAAGTCTTGCATTTTTAGCAAAACATGGCATCCTATAATCGACTATAAATCCCATTCATATCAAGTAGTTGTAAAATGAGTCAAAATTTATTACCACCCTCAGGCACACGTGATTTTTTACCCGATGAGGCCTCCTATCGCGCCCGTATTTTCGACATTATTAAAAAATGTTTTGAACGCCATGGCTTTAGTCCCTTTGATACACCATCTTTCGAACGCATTGAAACGCTTCAAGGAAAATATGGTGAAGAAGGCGAAAAATTAATCTTCAAAATTTTAAAACGTGGTGAAAAAGCCCAATCAGGTGAAGCCGATTATGCTTTGCGTTATGATTTAACTGTTCCCACGATGCGCGCTTATGCCGCCAATAGACATAAGCTTCCCGGCATTTTTAAACGCTATCAAATGGCGCCTGTTTGGCGTGCAGATCGCCCAGGCAAAGGTCGTTTTCGTGAGTTTTATCAATGTGATGTTGATGTTTTTGGAAGTAATTCCTTACTTGCAGATTTTGAAGTGATAACAACTTTATCCGCAGCATTGAATGATCTTGGACTTGTCGATTTTTGCATCAAGCTTAATTCCCGTAAATTATTAAAAGGCATGATGGAAGCCTACAACATCGATAAAGCTCAAGAAAAACAAATTCTTATCATCATTGATAAAATGGATAAAATTGGGATTGAAGGTGTTCAAAAAGAATTAGACATTATTTCTTCAGCGCAAGACCTTTTAAAAGATCTCACTTCAGGTGATTTTGCCAATAAACTTAAAGAACGCGTTCAATCATCAATCATTGGCGTAGAAGGCGTTAAAGAAATTGAAGAAATGCTTCAAAACTTAACGCAAATTTTAGCCCCTGACCAATTTGTTTTCGATCCTTTAATGGTACGTGGCCTTGATTATTACACAGGCATCATTTTTGAAATAAATTCCACACGTTTTTCAGGGTCCATTGCCGCTGGCGGTCGTTATGACGCATTAAGCGAGACACTTGCCAATATAAAGGTTCCCGTTTGTGGTGGCTCCTTAGGGCTTGAGCGTATATTATTGCTGCTTGAAGACCAACGCGCCCAACATAATGCAGGACCCGAAGTTTACATCATCCTTTGGGATAATAGCTTCAAACCTGATATCCTGGCGCTCGTTAAAAAATTACGTGAAGCAGACATTCGTGCTGAAATAGATTTAACCGGCGATAAACTTGGGCAACAACTTAAAATGGCTGATAAACGGGGTGCTAAAATCGCACTGATTATGGGACCAGATGAAAAAAACGCGCAAACAATTGCAATTAAAGATCTTCAAAAAATGGATCAAATCATCTGTCCCACACAAGAGCTTATCTCGATTTTGAAGCAAAAACTGGGACATTAAAGTGCAATGATACAAAAACGAAATAAAAATAATTCGACAGAAAAGGGATTTATCCTTGTTGCTGTACTTTTTCTTATTTCGTTTTTAGCACTTGCCGTTGCTTATTTTTCAAATTGGGTAACAGGCCAAATGCAAGTTTCCAAACAGCTTCGCAAAAAATCAGAAGCTTTGGTGGAAGCAACCTCCCTTAAAGCTGATTTTATTTTTTTCTTGCTTACAAAAGGATTAAATCATAAAGGTTTGGATTTAACAGATAAACCTACGCCACCAACAGGCCCTGCCCAAAACCCACAAGAAGATGACGCACCTTATATTTCACTATTCAATAAACCGTACAAAAAAAACAATCTCACTATTCGTGTCCAAGATGAAGCAGGTCTTATTAATCTGGGGCGTTTTACAAAACAGCAATTTGAAAGACTCTTTGAATTATTTGAAATTGAACCTACTCATTTTGATTCCTTATATTGGAAATTTAAAGATTACACCAAAACCGAACGCGCCATTACAAAAGCATTAAATGGCGCCACAATCGAAGATTACAAAGATGCCGGTAAACCTGAACCGACAAACGAAGCCCTTCGAACACCTTTTGAAATCAAACGTGTTCTTGAATGGGACAATCACGAAAATTTTTATAAAAATAGTAAATTATTCAATATGATAACGACAGTTAACCAAAAACCCATTAATTTAAATACGGCACCAAAAGAAGTATTAGCCTTTATTCCTGACTTAAATGAAGACGCTATTACTCAAATTTTAGCGCATCGAAAAGGTGATAATCCTTATTTCAAAGATGTAAATGCTGTTGCAAATACAACAGGTGCGCCTATAAAAAAAACAGCAGTGTTTTCTTTCTTTCCCGGAAACACCCAGCGCGTTACAATCACCTCTATTGAGAATAACGTGTTGAATTTTCAATTTTCGGTAACTTCAATGCCACGGAATAAAGATATACCCTGGCAAATAAATTACCAAATTGATCTTCCTTATGAACAGTTGAAATTAGATGATATAGATGGCGACGAAAGCGAAAAAGAAAAACTGGATAAGCTCACTCTTTTCTTCGACCCCAAAGATATTTATTCAGAAAACAAATAATATTGAAGAACCAAAATCAACCCGTGGTCAAAAAATCTGGGTATTAGCGCGTTCTGTATGTATTCATCGTCATTTCCCTTTGCCTCAAAATGTTAAAGGCAAAAAAAGATTTAATCTTATTAGTCTTCAAATGCATACGGCCTCCCCTTTTACTAATACGGCGTCTTTCTCACATTGGACAAAAACAGGCGTTAGTATCTGGTTTTGGAACCAAGATGAAGTCAACAAAAAAATGGCTGAATATAATCTAAGCCCTAAAACAACTATTGTTTATCCCGAAACAGCCCTTATCGATCCCTTGCAATCTGGGATGCGACTTATTGAATGTTTAGAAGGATATGAAGGTCAAATTTGGGATCAACATCAGCTTATTACAAGCAGATGGTGGGATCATTATCCTGACGATCAAGAATGGCTTCAGTTTTGGCGAAGTGCCGGGCAAATTTCCACCCTTTATGCCCAAGACAAACCAAGCAGCGCTAAAGAAGCAATTATTGATACAAAAAGCTGGGCCCATACACGACCAATTGCAGGCGGATTTACGACGGAAAGTCTTTATTCACGTGAAGCTATTGCTGTTTTAGCGCTCATCTTGATTTTACCTTTAAGTTTTTACGGCGGGCAAATCCTGAATGATTATCTGACCCTTGAAGAAATTGAGCAAAATATTTTAGCACTTGAATCGCAAACAAAAAAAATTGATATTGAACGTAAAAAAGCTGAAGCCAATAACGACAAAATAAAAAAACTTCTTGCCTTCGATGCTTATCCTAGCCCTATTACGCTTCTTGCTAAAATTGTTGAAAAAATTGAATCCCCTACTTTAAAAATCATTGAATTTAAATTTAATAGCGCGACCATTAATATGGTCTTACACGATGAAACACCCCCGGATGCTGTAAGTTTTTTAGCGCTCATGGAAAAAATCCCCTATTTTGAACAACCCAATGCAGAACCTGGATTCGCTAGAAATACGATACGCGTTACATTAAAAGTTAAAAAATTATGGATGTGAGGTTTTAAGTGTCACTTGCGTCAAGCATTCAACAATTTAAAATACGATTAGAAACGAACCCAAAACTTGGGGTTATGTTAATTGTATTTATTATTGCATTATGGGTATATGGTCTTTTTGAAATTCTTGATTGGTCAGACGAGCTCGAAAAAGAACGCGTTGATCTGCAAAAAAAGTATGATCTAGCAGAAGATCTCTCTAAAGAAACATTTTGGGAAACACGTAAAAATATTAGTCAGGAACTTTTAAAAACATTAGAAACACGTCTTTGGCCTATTCAAAATGAGGGACCAGCACGGGCGAGTCTTGAAAAAGAGATCTCTCAACTTGCTGAAAAGGCCGGAATGGAACGTATTCGTGTGACCGTCGATCCTAAACCCGCCATCGACAAAAATGCCCCTAATTACAAAAGATTTACAGCCACAATCATGGTAACAGGTGCAAAACTTAACGCGATTGAACTTTTTTTAGATGCTTTAGCCCATGAAGAACGACTTTTTATTCTTCAAAGTTTTGAATTGCGCGTCAAACCTTTCCCAACTTTCAAAATTTCTCTTTCTGTTATTATGCCCATTGGTGAAGATAAAAAACCAATTCCGACCCAAGTTAGAAAGGGAGCTCAAAAATGATTTCTCTTTTATCCACTTACAGATTTTTATATGTTTTAATTTTGGGTATTGGTATCACGGCAGGCATTGGCTGGTTTTTAGCAGGCCAACAAGCAGATGATGCTATTGAAATCCGCAAACCAATTAAGTGGACAATGCCTGATTGGAAACCTCATCCATTGACTCAAGACATCCAAACATTAAAAGATAAAGAATTTTTTGGATCAAAAAAAATAGAAGAAGCGCAACCGGAGCCAGAACCTGAACAAGCAGAGGTTAAAGTAGCCCAGGACTGGAATGCCATCGGGATTATCATTGATGGCGAGCAAAGCAAAATATTGATCAAAAATGCGCAGACGAAACAAGTAGAATCATTAAAAATTGGCGACAAATTGCCTGACGGGCGCATTCTTGAAAAAATACAACGTGATACTTTCATCCTTTCAACAGGTGAAAACAAAGAAGAAATTAGACTTTTTCCTTTTGAACCAGCAGAGGCAAATGCCCCTGACGAACCCGTAATTGAGGACAAAAATGACCATTAATTTTTATAAAAAAATCTTAAAATTCAACCCTGTTAATTCTTTAAAACATTCATCTAAAGTGACTGGACCATCTCAAATGACAATTTCAAAACGTTCCGTATTACTTCCCATCACATTTCTTGTAGCAACACTTGTCCTAAATGGTTGCACTCAAAAAGATAATCTTAGAGTTGTGATTCCTAAAAAACTTGTTGAAAAACATGATTTGGCTCTAGGATCAAGCGTTACCATTGAGCCAGAAGGGAAACAGGATTTTTCTGTCAGAGATACACCACGTCCCCCTGTTCCTGCTTTTCAGCAAAAAATAACGTCAGACGAACCAACTAATTTAAAAGGAGAACCAACGGAACTTAGCCTTAACCAAGTTCCCCTCCCCAGTTTTATTAAAATAATTTTTGGTGATCACCTTAATGTCGATTTTGATTTAGCACCTGATATTATGGCTAGATCAGATCTTATCACCCTTCGCACTGCAGAGAAAAAAACACCCAAACAACTTTTTTCACTCGCGCGTCAAGTTCTTGGTAATTATGGCGTTGCTATCAAAGTAGAAAATAATTTGTATAGATTTGTCAGCGATAAAGGCATGGAAGGCCAAGTGCCTCTCATTCTGCGCACACGATCATCTGTTGATACACCTGAAGATTTAAGACCCATTTTTCAAGTCATTGATGTTCATTCGATCGATAAAAAAGAAATTCAAAAGAATTTGAATATGGCCTTCCCGAATAAGGCAAGTGCCATTTCTCTTGATGAAAGTGGCAATGCGATTATTGCCTTTGGTACCCAAGATACAATTCGTGGCATCACAGAAGCCGTCCGTATGTTTGATAGACCCGCTTTTGCAGGCCGAAAATCCGTTCGCGTCAATCTATCCCATTTAACGGCTGATAAAATAACTGAAAAATTAATCGATATTTTACAAACAGAAGGTTATTTCGTCTCAGATGATCCTTCTAAGAAAACAGGCATCACCATTCTTCCTGTAGCCTCGTTAAATTCTTTACTTGTTTTTGCGGCTGACACAACCATTGTATCCCACGTTATTTCTTGGATTAAAGAACTTGATATTTCAACGCAGCATAACCCAGAAGGCAATTATTATTACGTTAAAATTTTAAATACTGAAGCTAAAGAAATCGCTGAAGTTATTAATCAAGCACTTGCCAAACAATCACTTTCAACACTTGCTCAAAGCAGCCGTAATAGACGTCCTACCAAAAGTCAACCCGGTAAACCACCAATACGCCCCCAAGCAAGCAATCGTTTAGGTGGCAAAATTGTTGCTGATGAAGATCGCAATGGTCTTATTTTCTACGGCACAGCAGAGGAATATGCGCAAGTTAAACCACTTATCGATCAAATGGATGTAGCACCACGTCAAGTTTTAATTGAAGTTGTCATTGCAGAATTTACTTTGGGCAATACTGAAGATATAAGTTTTGAAGGCTGGATGTCAAAAGCCATTGAAAATGCATCCCCCCAAGGATTTTCTAAAAATTTACTTTTTTCACGTGCACACAGTTTCATCGGCGATCAAGGATTTGGAGTAACAAATCCAACAACTGCAGCTGCTGCTACTGCTAATCAAGGTTTTAATTTCACTGTTATTGATAACAACAATCAAAAACGTTTTATTGCTCAAATGCTCGCCACAAGCGCACGTTCAACCATTCTCTCAAACCCACGTTTAATGACACGCAGTGGTGCAGAAGCAAAATTTGATGTTGGTCAGGATGTACCCATTCTTAAAACAAGAAGCAAACAAAACACATCAAATGCGAATACAGATTCACTTTTAGTGCAAGATGTTGAATATAAAAAAGCAGGTGTTATTTTAAAAATAACACCTACTGTACGCGCAGGACGTCGTGTTGACATCGATATTAGTCAAGTTGTCAGCGCTGTTGATCAAACCGCTGTAGGAAAAATTGAATCACCAACCTTTAATGAAACAAATGTCGAAACGAAATTATCTTTATCAGATGGCGCTACAATTCTTTTGGCTGGCTTTATTAAAGCTAATAATGAACTCACAGATAAAGGCATTCCATTCTTAAAAGACTTGCCTGGCATTGGTAGATTATTCAGATCTAATAGCGAAAAAGATGGAAAACGTGAAATTATTTTAATGGTTACACCTTACATTGTAGATAATGATCAAGAAGCTAATGACGTTACGAATGCATTCAAAAAACGTTTAGACTGGCTTGATTCAGACATCCCTGCTGAACCTATAATAAGAAGACCACGTCATAATTCGATTTTTTCGGATGAACAACCATTAGTGACACCTCCAGGATCAGTATTATCATTTCCTGTAACCATCCCTGCAGAATCGTTGTAAATCTGGCCACGTCGTCATCGCGAACCCCCTTTAGGGGGTGTGGCGATCTGATAAGGAAGGTCCAAACGACTTTTTTAGATTGCCGCGCGGCTTTGCCGCTTCTAATGACCAAGACTTAAGATGTTGATAACAAGTCATTTTTTTTGACATCATTTTCCGGTTTTCTTAACAGCACATATCCCAACGATTGAGCACGCGACATTATATTTTTTAAAACTCTGTCTTT
>JAUXUR010000084.1 GCA_030680745.1 Alphaproteobacteria bacterium | reverse complement strand
ATTATATTCTTTATTTACTTATGGTATTGATTTTATAAAAAATAATATTTCATTTGAAAAAATAAATCGATGTAATTATGTTAATTTTTTGCTAGCATTTGTTATAGATTTAATTGGTTAAAAGTGTCGTGTACTATGGTTAATTATATACTTCTTTTATAAAGTTCTTATTAGTTTTTTGCAAATATATTGATGAGCTGTGTGCAAACTGGTTGTGGTAGGTTTAATGCAAAAAAGCAGCTTTTGTATGAAGCTGCTTTTGAGAGGGGTGTGGAGATTTTTTATAAAGAATTAAGCATATTGTTAAATAAATATTGACCTGCTTTAGTCATTTGCCCTGTGTTTTTGCCCAAGATTGTTTTAATGTACGACTTTATATGAGGTCTTTCTTCTATAGGGTAATTAGCAATATAGGATTTTAAAAAATGTGATGATGCTAGAACGGATTCTTCACATTTAGAGCTTGAAGCCTTTACTGCTTGATTATCTTGACAGCCTCCAACAAATTTACTTGAGTGGTCGGTTGCTTTTGAAATATCAGCTGCAATGTTTCTTTTTATTATAACTCCATCGTTTGCCATTGTTTCATTGTCAATCAGTGTAATTTCTTTTTTGTGGCTATCGTAAAATGCATTGTCCCAATGCGCATCTCCATGTGTGTATGTTTTGTAATTGTTTGCGGATCCAAGTTTTGCTTCTTCTGCTGAGCCAGGTTTTGAATGATGATCCATATTTTTTTGATGGTGTAAGGCCATCATTTTACCATAGGCTTCAAAAGCTTCTTTTGTTTTATTTGGATCTTTTTCATCTAGAATCGCTTTTAAAGGTTTTCCTGTCGCTTCAGGCATTATAGAAACATAAGCGCCACGGACTTTTTTACCGTTTTCTGTGGTGTTTTGTGTTTTGTAAATCCCTTCAGGAAGATTGATATTTATGCCTTTTGCTAATTGGCTTTTTTGGAGGTGCGCATGGCTTTGCACAGCTTCTAAGTTTGTAACTTCTTCATCTTCTGTTGCCAGCTGTTTTATAATAACTTTTTTTTCTTCTTGGTTGTTGCCACATCCGGCAGGTATGGTCGCATGGTAAAGGGCAGATGTGAATGATCCGCCTTTATCGCCAATGTTCTTTATTGTGACACAATGGCCGTTTGCTTTATGATGTATTTCAAGTAATTCTTTGACGTTATCTGGTGTTATGACATGAATTTTTCCACCAACGGGACTATCGTGTATTGTTGTTGGTTTTGTGAGTTCAATCTTTGTAAGACTGAAACTTTGTGAGCAGCTCATTATAGAAACTGCTAATAAAAAATAAAACTTAGACATAAAAACCTCCTATTAGTTTATTTATCCATTCTTTGTTAATATTATTTTAATGTAAAATTACTTAATTAAACGTTAATTTTATTTGAAAAGTTTTATTGAAAAAAAAATAATTTAGATTTATAATTAGTGTAAGTTGTTTTATAATTCATGGAGAATTTAATGAGATTGTTTTTTTTATTTTTTTTCTTATGTGTTTCTTTTTCAGTAAAATCAAATCAATTGTATTTTCAGAATAATGAATTTCCATCAGTCATTATTGATCAGTTGAAAATAATAGAAATTAATACGATTTTGAATAATAAAATTGAAGAATATTCTATAGATCCAAGTGTAAAAAAAATAATAATTAAAAACTTAATTTCAAAAGAGAATTTAGATTATTTAATAAAGATTTATCCAAATGTTGTTTTTTTAAAAGTCTCTGAATTAGATAATTCTATAGAGAAATTGAATAATTTAATTATGTTATTATCATCTTTTGATAATGTAAAATATCTTGATCTTTCTGACAATATTTTATTTGGTGGAAGGGGGTTAGTAGCCATAACACCATTCTTAAAAAAAATACAATATTTAAATCTTTCAAATAGTTCAAAATATGATTCAATTGAACCTTTAATGATAAAAAAACTTGCTAAAGGGACACCTATATTAGAGTTTTTGGATATAAGCAATAATGTTCTTGGTGATGATTGTGGGCGTATTATTTATAAATTTAAAAACATAGAATATTTATCTGTTTCTAATACGAATATAACGGAGAAAAGTTTAAGGCGATGGGTTAGGTTCTTGAAAAATTTAAAATATTTAGATCTTTCGAAAAATCATATTACGCGTTTTGATTTAGAAAAGTTAGATTTGACAAAAATCATTGAATTGGATTTATCTGATACACCTATTAAAGATTCTTTAAAAAGGCTTGGGGATGAAGATAGTTCGCTTCTTAGCCTTAAAGCGCATAGCTCAGATTTGACAGATGATGATTTGAGTTTGCTTTATAAAAAATTCCCAAGGCTTAAAGTTCTAGATCTTTCAAATAATTTTATTACACCTAACGGCTATAATGTTATTTTTTCTTTTCTTGAATCGGGCACATCAAATATAGAAGAATTAAAAATATCACCTAGTTTTAATGATCATGATAAGAGTATGACTGAAAAATTAAAAAGTTTTAAAAGAAATGGAAGGTTAAAAAAACTTGAATTCTACAAAAAAGAATTTCTGAATGAAGATTACGAACTTGTAAAATAATCATTATATAGTAAATGATTTGAATTGATACATCATTGCGCTTCTTTTATGTATACAAGGATATATTTGCTTGTTGCTCTTTGTCTGAATTTCAAGTCATTTAACTATATGTTTCCTACATACCAATTAGAAGCAATAGATAAATTCATTTCATCAAGAAAAGTTTTTTTGGGTTTATCGTGATGGCCACAAACGACAAGAATTTGTGATACATTTTTTAGTTTGGCTTGTTTTTTGAGTTCAAACAAAAGTGCTGCACCAATTGATTGCCACATGGAAGGTTCTGCAACACAAAAATCGTCGATCATTAAGGTGAGTCCCCCTGGATTGTAAACTTCAGGGGCGGGGATTAGTCGTCCAATAATAAACCCTTTGATTTTGTTATTTATTTCGGCAACAAGTAGAATATGATCTGGTTGATTTAATAAAGCATGAAACCATTCGGTTTGTTTTTCATGGGCATTATCGGCGCGTTTCCAAAATTGAGGTTGTACTTTTTCGTATGATTCTCGTTTGGCATCAGATAATAAAATCATTGCATCGATGTGGGATGTTTCAGCTTTTGAAATAACAGGTTTAATTGGAATTTTATCTTTTATAAACGATGTGTCAAAAGTAAAAATAAATCTATTGGGTTGGTCTCGATCAAAACGAACAAGTTTATAATCTTCCGTATAATGGCTATTCGTAAATGGGTTGATTGTTTTACGCCAAAATTTTAAGGCATAGGCCATTTCAGGGATAACGAGTACCTCCCAAATTCCTGGAAATTTTTGCCAAATCATGTTTGCTACTTGTTTGGCAATGCCTTTACCTTGAAATTTGGCAAGAATAAAAAATTCGCCCATATTCCATTGGGTGTTTGGAGAAACACCAACTTTATTAATGAGTACAAATCCAGCGAGTTCATCGCCTATTTTAACAATGAATGGGAATCTGTCAGGTGCTTCAAAATAAATTTTAAAATCGAATGATTCATATAGACCGTCTTTGGGGCAATGCCAATCGTCAGAAATAAATCCACAAGTGCGTGTCATTTCATATACATAAAAGCGGGCCATGTTTTGAATTGTTGGGTAGTCTTCTATCGTTGCAGGGATAATGGAGAGTAACAAATTTTCTTTTGGCGCGATCATCTTTAAACTCGCTATTTTTCAGTAATTATATTTTATAGCATATTTAAGAACATTTTTTTCTCCATTTTTTATAAAAATGTTGTATGAATATGTAGTCTACTATTTTTACGATGTAATGAGATGCAAATGACTGACTTGAACAAAACGCCACTTCTTGATCTTGTACACAATCCAGATGATATGAAAAATCTAGGAATTCCTCAGCTTATTCAATTGGCTGATGAATTGCGAGCGACAACGATTGAGGCTGTTTCTAAAACGGGTGGTCATTTAGGTGCAGGTTTAGGTGTTGTTGAATTAACAGTCGCGTTACATCATTTATTTAATACACCAGAGGATCGTTTGGTTTGGGATGTAAGTCATCAAACCTATCCCCATAAAATTTTAACGGAACGTCGTGATCGCATACATACATTACGTCAAGGCGGTGGGCTTTCAGGTTTTACAAAACGTACCGAAAGTATTTATGATCCTTTTGGGGCGGCCCATGCGGGTACGTCTATTTCAGCAGCTTTAGGTATGGCTATTGCGCGTGATTTGCAAGGTAAGACGAATCATGTGGTGGCTGTTATTGGCGATGGATCGATGAGCTCTGGCATGGCTTATGAAGCCATGAATAATGCAGGGGCTGAAAAATCAAGACTTATCGTTATTCTTAATGATAATGATATGTCCATTGCAACACCTGTGGGTGCTATGAGCGCTTATTTATCCCGGATTATTTCATCAAAACCTTATCGTAGCTTTAGGCTTGCGATGAAATCATTGGCTACAAAATTTCCTAAAGCGTTTGAAAAATGGGCCAAACGTCTTGAAGAATATGCGCGTGGCATGATGACAGGTGGCACATTATTTGAAGAATTAGGTTTTTATTATGTGGGACCTGTTGATGGTCATAATTTAGAACATCTTATCCCTATTTTAAAAAATGTACGTGATGGTGATCAGACGCGTCCCATTTTGGTTCATGTGGTGACACAAAAAGGTAAAGGCTATTTACCGGCTGAAAATGCAGCGGATAAATATCATGGTGTGAATAAATTCAACGTGATAACGGGCGCTCAATCAAAATCACAACCAAAAGCACCACAATATACCAAAGTTTTTGGTGAAGCCTTGGTTAAAGAAGCTGAAAAAGATCCTAAAATCGTCGCGATTAATGCGGCCATGCCGTCCGGCACAGGGCTTGATTTATTCGCACAAAAATTTCCGAATCGTTGTTTTGACGTTGGTATTGCCGAACAGCATGCAGTGACTTTTGCAGCTGGCTTGGCATCCGAAGGCATGCGTCCTTTTGCCGCAATTTATTCCACTTTTTTACAACGCGGTTATGATCAGGTTGTTCATGATGTAGCACTTCAACAATTACCAGTACGTTTTGCAATTGATAGAGCCGGCATGGTCGGCGCTGATGGGGCAACGCATCAAGGATGTTACGACACAGCGTTTTTAGCGAATTTACCTGGTTTTATTGTGATGGCACCATCGGACGAGGCAGAACTTGTTCATATGATTGCAACGCAAGTATCACTTGACCAAAATCCATCTTCGGTGCGGTATCCTCGCGGCGAGGGCTTTGGAATTGCTTTGCCTGAAATCCCGCAGATCCTAGAAATAGGGAAGGGGCGTATTATTCGGGAGGGTAGTAAAATCGCTATCCTTAATTTTGGCACAAGGTTGCATGAATCCCTGAAAGCCGCTGATCGTTTGGCAGCGCAAGGTTGGTCAACAACTATCGCTGACGCACGTTTTGCAAAACCACTCGATACTGATTTGATTCGTCAATTAGCAATGCATCATGAAGTGTTGATTACGATTGAAGAAGGTGCAATCGGTGGGTTTGGATCGCATGTGTTGAATTATTTGGCGCTTGAGGGATTGTTGGATAGAGGCCTTAAATGCCGTCCCATGACATTACCAGATTTTTTCATTGATCATGATACACCTGAAAAACAATATGAACTTGCAGGTCTTAATGTTTCCTCAATCGTGCGTGTTGCGTTGAATGCTTTGGGGGTCCAGAAAGACATGACATCAGTTGCGAATTTATTATAGCGAATTAATATCATTATGTAGCTTTTGAAAAATTGATATCAAAAATACAAATCTCATTATAAATTATTTTTCTTGAAATTTTTTTTTGTCCGGCGCAAAATTTACAACAAGGTAAAAATGAAAACGAAAGAGAATAATAATGAGTTTACATATCGTTGAAAAAGGAAACGGCTATCCAATCGTATTTGGTCATAGTTATTTATGGGATGCTCATATGTGGGATCCTCAAGTTAATGAATTATCAAAAGAGTATCACTGCCTCGGAATTGAGCTTTGGAATCATGGTCAATCTCCAAATGTTCCAAAATCACCTTACTCTATAGAGGAAATGGCTGAAGCCTATTATCAAGCTGTACTCAAACAAGGTATTAAGGAATTTGCTTTTGTTGGTCTTTCGGTAGGTGGTATGATTGGTGTTGAATTGGCACTAAAATACCCGAAAGCTGTTAAAGCACTTGTAGTTTCAGCGAGTCATGTGGGAAGAGAACCAGCATCAAGTTTGACTGAATATTTAGGCTTAATGGATCGTTTAGATCGTGAAGCTAAAATTAGTCAAGAATTTGCAAAAGAATTAGCAAGTTACTTTTTTACAAAAGAAACACTCAAAAATAATCCTACTTTGGTGAATCGATTTGTTCAAAGTCTTGTTGCTTATCCTCCCCAACGCATTCAAGGCCTTACAACAATTGGTCGTGGTATTTTCAATCGTAAAGATAGAATGAAAGATCTTTCACAGATTCAATGTCCAACGCTTTACATGGTAGGTGCTGATGACATTGCTCGACCACCACATGAGTCTCAAGAAATGGCTAAAGCAACACCTCATTCAGAATGCGTGATTGTTCCAAATGCGGCCCATGTAAATAATTTGGAACAACCTGAATTTGTTACAAATCATCTTAAATCATTTTTAAAGAAAAGCATCGATTTTAAACACGTTGCTGGATTTTAAAGAACGATTTGACGCGCTATTATTTGTTAAGGTTGTGTAGTGAATTGATATGCAATCTATTTTTTAATCGCGATGCTAATGAAAAATCCTTTTTGATTATTACATCAAAAAGGATTTTTCATTTCTACTCAAACCAAAAAAATTCTTTAATTAGATTGTAGATTATAATTAATCAATTTCTTCAATTACTGGTTCTTCTTTAGTATTTTTTGAAGATATAGATGCAGATTCTAAAAGCTCAACCAATACTTCATCATTTACGTTTTCAATCATCAACACAGGTGCCGGTACTTCTTCAATTACCAACGCAGGCACTAAAGAAGGTGTTAACACATTAACGAGATCTTCAAAATCTACAATATTAGCATCTGATAATGTTGCATCAATCGTTGTTTCATTATGCTCATAATCAGTTACAATAATATGCTTTATTTGACCATCAGTAACTTGTGATGGATTAAGTGTTACTCTTTTAACAGGATAACCTTTAAAAAGTGCTGTTCCAAAAGAAGCGAATCCACTTCCCCATGCAAGTGCATTATCTTTTGATGGCGCTTCAGCTGTCATTATTCTTCCCACAACACCAGAAATATTTTTACCAGCAGCTGCCATATTATAACGATACATTTTAACTATTGTTTCTTGACCATCAGGTAAATCAAGAACTAGTTTCTGACCTGCTTCAACAAATTTATCTTTCCAGGGTTTTGGAAATTTACCGGTCCATACTTCAAGCATATAATCTGAATCATTTGTGATAACAACTTTTGCAGCTTCTGCAAAACTAGAGACGGATATAATAGTAGCCAATGCTACAAATAGCTTTTTCATAATAAAATTTCCTTATATTAAATAATTTAAACTATAATTATAGTCTCACATTACAAACAATATGTCAATATATATTACTATTTTTTTATACAAAAGTGTGTTTACCTTTAATCTAGAATATAATCCTATTCAAAACGGAATATTAACGCCATACTAATAGAGAATTAGAAAATCGTTAATCTACATCATCAAATGAGGCATTAAAAAATGTCAATTCAACATTTAGCGCAGCAATATAATGATTTTATGTCTAGTTTTGGTTCTGGAGTGGAGATTGATCAAAGTGTGAATATTGAAAAGTTGTTCACAGCTGATTTTCAAAAAATTGCAAATGGTATCATTCTTACGCTTGGTAGAAAGGAATTAGAAACTCAATTAACTGAAGTTAAAAAAACAATGGGCAGCTGGACAATTGAAATAAAAAAAATTCTTCCATCTACAAATAACAAAGAATGTACTATTAGGTTTATGGCCGAAACGGAAAAAGCTGGAAAATTTGATGTTCTTGCCGTTTTGTCTTCTGAGGATAATCTTCAAATAAGCAAAATAGATGAGATTTATTATCAAGTATAATGAAATAACTCGAAAACACTACAACCCTCCTACTTCCCGCGGCTTGATCCTGAGAGATCTACACGAATTTTAAGCATAACAAAACCCTAGGTTTCCGTCGTTGCGATGAGCCGAAGGTGAAGAAGCAATCCAGAAAATAGCCCTTTAAACGCTTAAATATTGTTTTTTTGACTAGATTGCCGCGCAGCTTCGCTGCTTCTAATGACCAAGACTTAAGATGTTGATAACAAGTCATTTTTTTTGACATCATTTTCCGGTTTTCTTAACAGCACATATCCCAACGATTGAGCACGCGACATTATATTTTTTAAAACTCTGTCTTTG
>JAUXUR010000083.1 GCA_030680745.1 Alphaproteobacteria bacterium | reverse complement strand
GATTTTTGTCATGAAAAAATTTACGAATGTGATAAAGAAATTGAATCTACACTTGAAAGAATAGCTGGTCCTATAGAAAAAGAAGATAAAGCTCAAAAAAAAAGACGTAAAAATGAATTATATTTTAATTCTGATGCACTATAGTAAATTCTATTAATTTTCACATAGAAAAGGCAGCATCAATGGCATTATTATGTTCGTATCCTCTGCTCTTAAAAGTTTTGTAATGAGCCTTTAAAACAGCCCATTGATTTTCAATGGGATTATAATCAGGCGAATAAGGAGGTAGGTACAGCAATTTACAGCCTGCTTTTTCAATTAATTCCTTTGTTTTTGAACCTTTATGAAAAGAAGCATTATCCATAACAATGGTTGAACCTGCTTCAACTTCAGGCAAGAAACATTTTTCTAACCATTCGTTAAATCTAATATTGTCCGTGTATCCATCAAAAACATATGGTGCAATAAATTTTTTAACACTGTGAAACCATCCTGCAATAACAGATGTTCTGTTTGTTTTTTTTCCAGAAATATCTGTTTTTATTTGTATTCCTCGTTTTGCTCTGGCATAATTTCTGTATAAAGATGAATCAATTCCTGATTCATCCATGTAAATTATTTTATTAGGATCTAATTGTAAAAGTTCTGATAGGTATTCTTGTCTTTTTTCTTCATTTCTCTCTATGTATAATGTGCTTTTTTTTACGTGTAATTCCTAGTTTTTGACATCTATAATGTATTGCTGGAGGCCAGCAATCAAATTTTTCGCTTAATTCTTTTAAAGTTGCGTCTGGATTTTTTTCAATTTCTATTTTAAGGGTTTCCGGATCTATTTTTCTAGCTTCATGAGTTTTACGTTTTTTCTCTACAAAACTTCCATTTTCCTTATATTCTTTTACCCAACGACTAATTGTATTGCTGCTAATTTTAAAGAGTTTTATAACTTCATTCCAGGATATTCCTTGCAATATATTAGCCACAACTCTCAACTTAAATTTCGTGTCATAACTCATGATATAGACCTCCATATTTTCTATGTCAGTACTATAACACGAAATTGTGAAAATTAATAGAATTTACTATATAGTCGTTTAACTATCCAGATTATAAGGCAAAGTCTAGAGACCCTCGAACCGGAACGGAGTGTACTTCTTCATAAGTGAGTACCGATCGCTGCGATCTGACGACGAATTTGCTTATAGGCTAGGTAGTTTATAGTGTTTTCGCTTTTGGTTAAGAGAAGGAATGAGGAACGAAGTGTAGTCTCTTTCTACATGAGGGGCGTTTGACGCTCTATTAACCAAAATGGAAAATACTATATCTAGTCGACGACGCGTTCTTGCCAAGAGGGCATCGGAAAGGCAAGTTGTGCCCAAGCCCCTGATAAAGGATAAACAATTTTATAAACGCCATTCATTAATTGGTATAAAACCATTGGTTTTGCTTTATTTTTTTCTTTATCAAAACGAATTTCACCATAAAGTGTTTTTAGTTTCGTTTGTTCTAAGGCATCACGTACTTTTTCTGGTTCAAGTGATTGCGCACGTTCAATAGCATCAGCCAAAAGGATAAGGGAAGCGCTTGCGCCTGCTGATTGATAAGGTGGATTAATATTATATTTAAGATTATAGCTAATTGCGTAATCTGCAGAAGATGCAAAAAAACGATCGGGATAATTTAAAAATGGATCCCATTGGGAAGCGCATAAAATATAGTCAGATTTGGGTTTAAGATCTTCAATTTTTGAAGCATCGCAATGGGTCATTGCAACCATTGGAAAATCAATTTTCTTTTTTGCAAGCTCATTGACAAAAGGACGTGCGCCATCAGATTGAAGTGTTGCAATTAATAAATCTGGTTTTGAAGGTGCTATTTTGTCCAATATGTCGCTTATATCTTTTGAAGATGCACTGATTGTGTAATCACCTATTAATTGCATTTTCCATTCTTGTAAAGCCTCAACGACGCCAGATCTTATGTCTTGGCTACTGGGTTCATCACGCGCAATAATAGCAATTTTAAGGTCTTCTGCTTTACGGCCTCTGGCCAGCGATGCTTCACCTAATAATTTAATCGCTGGTTTTAGATATTGGTCAGCCGAAGAACTTGTACTAAAGGTGTAATGTAAATTTGGAGAATATAAAAGCAATGCTGTCCCTTGAGATTGAACAAAAGGTATTTTGTATTTTTCAGCCAATGGATAAATTGCAGAAGCGATATTAGACCCATAAGGACCAAGTAGAAATTTTACCCCTTTTTTGATGAGGTCTTCAGCACCCACCTTAGAACTGTTTGGATCTGAAGCGCCATCTGCATAGATGAGTTCTAATTTGTAAAATCGATTGCCGACGCGTATCCCACCGCGCGTATTAATTTGATCAAGAGCAATGTCATATCCTTTGCGTACAATTTGCGCAATTTCTTTAAGCATTCCCGTTTGTGCAATAACGGCGCCGATCTTGATGGTGTCATTGTCAGTATTTGCAAGAGAAGGTTGCTCTGCTGGTTTTGTTTCGACGGCAATGATTGTTGATTGGCCATTTTCTGCATAGGCATTAAAACTTGCAGCGATTAAAAACATATTGATAACAAAAATTTTTATTGTTGTGCTTATCTGCTTCATTTTAAGCATCTCCACATGTTTTACCATTAACGATACAAATTATGCGGTAAAGTCTAGAAAGGCCGAGAACCGGAACGGAATGTACCTCTTTGTACATGAGTACCGGAAGCTGCGTCCTGACGACGAATTTGCCCATAAGGTGGATCGTTAACATTTAAAAAATACCTAAAAAGTAGCGCTGTCTTTCAATGGGTGAAAATTCTTTTTTGACAAGGCCTTTGGCAAAGTCAATAATTGTATCGGTTGATTTAAACACAGGAACAAGTTGAATTTGACCATTGGCAAGGGTTATTGCAATTTGGTTATTCAATGGATTTAAGGTGGCACTTAAAACGGGGATTGGACCCTTATGAAGCAATGCTATTTCTTCACCTGTTTCGATATCCCAAATACGCGCAGTGCCATCGGTTGACGCAGAATAAATGCGCGTATCATCAGGGCTAAAGAATGCTTCCTCAATACTACCAAGATGTTTTGAAATTTGGATTAATTGACGTCCATTATAAGCATGCCACAATGAAATTGTTTGGTCATCACTTCCGGTTAGAATCATTTTTGAATTCTTGGTTATATCAACATGTTTAATAGGGCCTTTGTGGCCTTCTAAAAGAAAAATTTCTTCACCTGTTTTTGTATTCCAAAGCCGTGCCGTACGATCATCTGAACCTGTGACAAGTCTTGTGCCTTCAGCATTCAAAACCATTTTAGTTAATGGTCCTTTATGTCCATTGAAACGAACAAGCTCAGCATTTTTATCAAGTCCCCATTTAATAGCAAAGCCATCACTGCCAATCGAGTAAAGAAGATCATCGTCATGTGAAAAAACAAGCTGTTGAATTTTACCTTTATGACCAACAAGCTGTGCTTTTTCTTGTCCGCTATGGGTATCAAATAGACGTATCGTGTGATCGTCGCCGCCTGTTGCAATGATTTTTTCATCATGGCTAAAAGTAAGCGCGTTTACATCACTTTTGTGACCGATTAAGGTATAACGCGGTTGTGAACCGCCATCATCCCATAATTCAACATCTCCATTACGTAAAGCAATGGCAAAATATTGTCCTTTGGGACTGTAAAGAGCTGTTGTAATGGATTGTGGTTCACGTTTAATATTACTTGTTTCTTTACCTTTATTTGTTGACCACAAACGCACAAAACCATCCCAGCCAGCTGTTAAAAATTGATCCCCTTTGGGATTAAAAGATAATGCATAAATACGATTTTGATGTGCATCAATGGTGGTTTTGCCGCCAATTTTGGATATTTTCCATAATTCAACTTTACCTTTGGCGCGTGCAGTTAATAAGGATTTTCCATGCGGTAAAACATAAATTTTATTTAAAAATGATGAACCTGTATCTAAAATCATAAATTGCTCACCATTGTCAGTTCTCCACAACCGAAAGGTGCCATCCTGACCACATGTTGCTAAAAAAGAATTGGCTTCACAAAAACTTGATTCCAATACTGGGCCATCATGACCAGATAATATTTTGATAAGTTTTGGTTCGTTTGCTAAAGACCAAAGACGCGCTGTTCCATCGCGAGATGTACTTACAAGATGATGTCCATCGGGGCTTATTTTAAGCGATGTTAAACTTCCATAATGACCTTCAAGGTTTGTTTTTTGACCATTTTGGCGATCAATCATAACGATTGATCCGTCATCAGCAGCAGCAATGAGTGATTTTTGATTAGGGTGAAGGCTTAAAAAATAAATGGGATTGCTATGTTCAAATAGTATTTTAGAATTATTGGTTTTAAGGTCCCATTCACGAATTGTTTTATCTAGTGAAGTCGTTATAAGCGTGTCGCCTGTTGATGTGAACGCAAGATCTGTTAACCAATCCTGATGACCAAGAAGTTCTGCTTTTTGCGTAAACGCATTTAAATCCCAAAGTCGTATTGTTTTATCTAATGAAATGGAAGCCAGCATTTTATTTTCAGGGTCAAACGCTATTTTTTCAACGCTGGCTTTATGCCCTTCAAGTGTTTTAATAAGTTTTGCAGTCGAGGGATCCCATATTTTGATAGTGCTATCTATAGAGCATGAAACAAGCATTTTACCATCTTTGGAAAAAAGAAGTTGGGTAATGCGGCCCTCATGGGCATTAACTTGTTGTGCGTTTTCATCAGGCGTTGCAACATTCCATAATCGAAATTGTCCTGTTTCTGTTGATGCTGCAATGCGCGTTAAATCAGGACTCATAACAAAAGAAGTAATGAGGGCTTTCAATCCATCATAATCAGTTTTATTGCGATAATTATAAAGTGCTTTATAAAGGGATGCTTCCGCTTGAACAACATAAGGGCGTTCGAAATGATCATCTTTTTTGGGCAATGCTTCAAGAGAGAGTAAAATTGATGTTTCAATGCGTCCAGCATCCGTTTCACGTTGTGCAAGATCAGCTAAAAAATGAGATTGATTGCGTAATCCACGTGAAAATTGAAGTTCAGCGCGTAATTTTGCAATTTCAGAGGCATGACTTGAAATTTCTGCTTTACGTGCTGATTGTTTTGCATTTTGAGCACTTTCTTCCGCTTCTTTTTGTGCATTTTTAGCATTGTCAGCTTCTTTTTCAGCTGTTTTTTGGGCGCTTTGTGCTGCTTTTTGACCTCTATATCCAGTGTAACCACCAACGACCGCGACAAGTGATAAGATAGCAAAAACAAAAGAAAGTGCTCTGAAAAGATTTAATTTTCTACGTGTTTCAGCTTCTTTTGCCTGTAAAAAAGATTCATAATTTTCAACTGATTTTTCAATATAATGAATAAGGACAGGTTCTAAATCTTCGCGTCGTTGCAAAAGATCACGCCCATCAATAAGAGGTTTGCCTGCTGCTAGTAAATATTCGTCACGTTCGTTTTCGCTTTTCCATTGGGTTTCAGCATCTGTTATACGTGCACGAACACGTAAAAACTCTAGATCTTGCTGAAGCCATTCTTGTACACGCGGCCAATGCGAAATAAGTGATTCATGTGCAATCCGAATAACAGATTGGCCTACATCGTTTTGATCTGAAACAATAAGACGCGCTTTGATGAATGCATCAATAAAAAGTTTACGATTCTCATTTGTTGCAGTGTTTTCAAGAAGAACGCGCCGTGCAAATGGTTTAACAGCATCACTTTTTTCAAGAGTAATAAGCTTGCCACAAATGTAGGGAAGTTCATTTTGTGCGGATTCAGGTAAATCTTGAAAGATTTCTTCAGCGCGACGGGCCAATGCCCCTGCAATGCCGCCTAAATTTTCATAGGCTTCAAATGTAAGGACGTTACCTTCTGTGCGCTCTTGAAACAAGGCATCAAGCACAAATTCAAGGAGTGGTAAATTTTCAGGTGATTTTGCTGCTTCTTCGTGAAGAAGATCATCAAGTTTCGCACCATCAGATTTGCGCACTTCAAATTTAAGACCCGCAGCGCGTGCAGGATGTCTAATCATTTGGCCGATTTCATGGAAATCAGGGGGAAGTAAATGATATTGGCCTTCGCCTTCTTTAAGTTCAATAAGATCCGGATATTCAGCGGCACGGTGATAAAAATCACTGCGCATTGTGGCTATAATCCAGACAAGTCCAGATTGTGCTAATGCTGTAATAACTTTTATAAAAAGTTCATTTTCTTCACGGCTAAGGGCGTCATTTGTAAAAATTTCTTCGAATTGATCAATAAGCAATGCAAGTTTTGCAACAGGGGCTTCTTTTAAATTTTCTTTTTCCTTAATTTCTTGGGCCGCTTGGTTTAACCCAATTTTAAGTGTTGAAATAAGCCCTGTAGATGATTCACGCATCAGATTAAGTAAATCTTGATGATCTAGGCCTGTCCCAAGAATTTCGTGCAAAGCTGTTTTTGATAAAAGCGCAAAAGTAAGTGCGCGTAAAAGATTGCCAGCGCCAGCGTCCGATGGGCGCATCATTGCATAACGCCAAAGACCTACGCCTTCAACAATGCCTGGTTGTATAATGGTTGCAAGAACACCAGCACGCGCCAATGACGATTTACCGCCGCCGCTCATGCCTAAAATCATTACAAAAGCACAATTTAGTGCTGCACGATTTTGGAGTGCTTGTTTAATTTCTGCAATTTCGCGTGTTCTACCAAAGAATACAGCGGCGTGATCAATGTCAAAAGGTTCTAAGCCACGGAAAGGTGAGCCTTTACTCCATGTTATATTGGTGGTGTCGCCTGTGTCAGTTACATGTGTTGGTAGTTTATTTTTAAGAAAACGTCTTAAATGAACTTCTAAAATTTCTTCAAATTGATCAGGTGTTTCAAACATATGATAGGCGTTTTGAAAGCCTTTTTCAGGATTACCAAACCAATTATCACAAAACGCTTCTAATGCTTTTTTTTGCCGCAATCGTTCAAGTAATGCACCCTCATCTTGAATAGATTGCAATGCAACTTGGCTTTTACGGTAGGTCATAATCTCAGGACGGCCTGTGGCTTTAAAGCCTTCTAACGCATCTTCAAATTCCCATTCAGTACCGGATGAATATAATGATCCATCAGCTTTTTTAAATTTTTCGGGTAATCTTGTGCCAAGACGAGACCATAAGATAAGAATCATTAAGTCGGTGTCGGAAGGGCGAATAAGTTCATCTTGATAGTGGCCAGTGGAGCGTAAAGGTTCGTGCTCCCATAAAATAACATCAAGATTAAAAAAATTGGCAAATTCACCTTGTAATCTGTCAAGCACGCGTGCTGAAATTAGGCGTTCTTGTCCCACATCACCTGGGGATGAAATAAATATTCTAAGGTCTTTTTTCATTCGTTTATTTGCCCACTTGCCCGTAGGGGAGGGTCGCAAGATTTAATTAAAACGTTTCCTGTTTTTTATTCTAACAGCATTGCGTATTTAGGGAATAGAGAAAATGAAACGATGGAGATCTTTGTTTTCTAAACCATTTAGGTATATTTAGGCATATATGGTAGATATGTCAGATGGTTGGAAAAAAAATATTAAGGCTACTCACTTTGGATTGCATTTTGGAAGTTAATAAGTTATGCATGTCATTTATGCTTATCTATAAAAATTGACGTTGTGTCGTTTAAAAATATAAGCATCAAGTTTTTATAATTTTGTTAACAAAAAGGGTTCATCCATGACAGTAATGGACATCTTTATTATATCTAGCGGCATTTTGGCCATTCTATATGGTATCGTCGTTGGAAAAATGGTTTATGCAGCGCCTGCAGGAAATGCACGCATGCAAGAAATAGCATCAGCTATTCAAGAAGGCGCTAATGCTTATTTAAATCGCCAATATACAACAATTGCGATTGTTGGCATTTTTGTAGGCGCTGTTTTAGGATGGCTGCTGGGTAAATATGTGGCAATTGGTTTTTCCATTGGTGCAATTTTATCTGGTCTTGCAGGCTATGTAGGGATGAACGTTTCTGTTCGTGCCAATGTAAGAACAGCGGAAGCTGCACGCACAAGTCTTAAGGGCGCACTTGCAATTGCTTTCAGAGCTGGTGCCATTACAGGCCTTTTGGTCGTTGGCTTAGGTCTTTTGGGCGTTTTTGTCTATTATCTTGTTCTACGTCATTTAGGTTTAGAAATTCGTGTCATTCTTGAAGCGCTTATTGGTTTAAGCTTTGGTGCATCGCTTATTTCTATTTTTGCGCGTTTAGGCGGTGGTATTTTCACGAAAGGTGCCGATGTTGGTGCTGATTTAGTGGGTAAAATTGAAGCCGGTATTCCTGAAGATGATCCACGTAATCCTGCTGTTATTGCAGATAACGTTGGTGATAACGTGGGCGATTGTGCTGGTATGGCCGCCGATCTTTTTGAAACATATGCGGTAACGATTGTAGCAACCATGCTTCTTGCTGGTGTTATGTTTGAAGGTGCGGCACTTGAATCAATGATCATGCTTCCTTTAGGTATTGCTGCTGTTTGTATTGTTGGGTCAGTTATTGGAACATTTTTTGTTCGCTTAGGTTCTAGCAATAATATTATGGGTGCGCTTTATAAAGGCTTTATTGCAAGTTCAATTTTTTCAGCCGTTTTTATTGCTGGCTATATATGGCAAACAATTGGATTTGAGACGCCTTATCCTTTAGGTGAAGTAGAAATTACGGGTCTTAGCCTGTTATATTGTACTTTTATTGGATTAGGTGTAACAGGTCTTTTGATTTGGATTACTGAATATTACACATCAACTGAATACAGGCCTGTAAAAAGCATTGCAAAAGCATCTGAAACAGGGCATGCAACAAATATCATTCAAGGTTTAGCGATTTCAATGGAATCAACTGCTTTGCCTATTATTGTTATTTGCGCTGGCATCATAGGATCCTACTTGTTGGCAGGTATTTTTGGTATTGCTATTGCTGCAACAGCGATGTTAGCCCTTGCTGGTATGGTTATTGCGCTTGATGCTTATGGTCCAGTGACTGATAATGCTGGCGGTATTGCTGAAATGTCAGATTTACCAAAAGAAGTACGCGTTACAACTGATGCATTAGATGCTGTTGGTAATACAACAAAAGCGGTTACTAAGGGCTATGCGATTGGTTCAGCAGCTTTAGGTGCGATTGTTCTGTTTTCAGCTTATACTGAAGATTTAAGACATTATTTCCAAGGCTTGGATATAGAATTTAATCTTTCTGATCCATTTGTTGTTGTAGGCTTGCTTGTTGGCGGTATGCTTCCTTATTTATTTGCATCACGTGGTATGACAGCCGTTGGTCGTGCTGGTGGTCAAGTTGTGCTTGAAGTGCGTCGTCAATTTAAAGAAATCAAAGGCATCATGGAAGGAACGGCCAAACCTGAATATGGTAAAGCTGTTGATCTTCTAACAAAAACAGCGATTAAAGAGATGATTATACCATCCCTTTTACCGATTTGTGCGCCGATCATTCTTTATTTCGTTGTGTTCTGGGTTCAAGATCAATCTGCTGCTTTTACAGCATTGGGTGCGATGCTTTTGGGGACGATCGTAACAGGTGTATTTGTAGCGATTTCAATGACCTCCGGTGGTGGTGCTTGGGATAATGCGAAGAAATATATTGAAGATGGTCATCATGGTGGTAAAGGATCAGAAGCACATAAGGCAGCGGTCACAGGTGATACTGTTGGCGATCCTTATAAAGATACATCAGGTCCTGCTATTAACCCGATGATTAAAATTGTGAATATTGTTGCGTTGCTTTTGATGGCGACCTTGGCGCATTTAGCCCAATAATCAGTTTAATTGTCAAGATGATGGACAAATTCGTTGTCAGACCTGTGCTTCCGATACTCATGTACTTAAGTACACGCCGTTTCGGTTCTCGGTCTTTCTAGACTTTGTCTCATAATCTTGACAATTAGTTTCGGTGAAAAGGCCCCATAGGGGGCCTTTTTTTATACAAAAGGCCGCGTTTTAAAATGTCTTTGAATAATTATGAGTCGATTGTAACCCAAGACTAGCGCCAAATTTTTGTGATGCTGAAATAAAACTACAAAAAGCAATGAATTCAATTAATTCTTTTTCAGAGAAATATTGTTTCATACGTTCAATTTCATTTTTATCGATAGACATATGATCAATTTCAAATTTATTTGCGAATCGTAACGCTTCCTTTAACCTTACAGAATCTACATTTTTATCAGGTGGACCAGCTTTTGACATGCAATAATGACAGGCATTATTAAAAGCTAAAGCACGTCTTACTTGCTCAAGAAATTCTGGGCTAAATTGCTTGCTTTGAAAAAAGACAGTTTCAAGCTGTTCCCATTTGTTTAGAATTTCAGGTACATGACCCATCAATTTCTCGAAAGGTGTTGATCCATAATCCGATAATCGAATGTATGACATCTCTTTTTTACTCCGTAATTGGTGTATTGGTTGCACTGTATAAAAAATACTTATAACTTATTTAATGTCAATGTAATTTAGATAATTAGTTTTGTTAAAAAGGCCCTTTTTTGGGGGGCTTTTTTTATGTATAAAAAAAAGGTATAGTTTATTAGTTTTAATATTATGAAGGTTTTCTAAATGAAAAAAAATATATGCTTAATTTTTGTTATTTTTCTTTCTTTATCAACAAATACATTTGCTGATAATACATTTAAAACAGGTTCTCAAATTATTGAATTTCAAGATCCTAGTCGCAATAATAGAATAATACCGATTCAGCTTTTTTATCCTGTTGATGTGAGTACTCAAACTGAGCCTATTACAAAAGGCATTGCGATCCGAAAAGAAATTGCAAGAAATGCACCTATTTCAGGACAACTCAAAAATTATCCATTAATTCTTTATTCACACGGTCACGCAGGTTCTTTTAGTGATATTGCATGGCTTGCAGATGCTCTTGTGCCCAAAGGATATATGATTGCTTCTGTTGAGCATTTTGGGAATGCCTATATGAATGAACAGATTGATTATTCTTTAGGCCGTTTTTGGGAAAGACCACTTGATGTTTCTTTTGTGCTCACCAAATTATTGGATCATTCCGAATGGAAAACGAAAATAGATCCTTCTAAAATTGTAGCTGGGGGTTTTTCAAAAGGCGGCATGACTGCAACGTTTTTGGCCGGCGGTCAAATGGAAGGTCCAAGACTTAAGACTTTTGTTGATACTTATTTTTATGACAAGGATGAAACAGCCCCTTATGCGCTCAAGAAAATTGAGGCGATGGATTGGTCATCGGTTGAAAAAAATTATAAAGACTCAAGAATTAAAGCCTTTATTAGTTTTGCACCTGCTTTTGGACATCAATTTACGGATAAGTCACTTTCAGCTATTACATTGCCTTTTTTGATTGTTGCCGGTGAAAATGACAGATTAATGCCGATAGAAGCAAATGCACAATATTTGAAACAGCATGTAAAATCATCAGAATTTCATCTGTTAGAAGGAAAAGTTGGTCATTTTATATTTATGAATAAATGCAATGAAGCGGGATTCATATTTGCTGAGGGTGTTTGTCGTGATGATCCTTCAGTTAATCGTGGTGATACCCACCAAAAAATAGCTGATTTAGTTGATAGTTTTTTAAAGACATCTTTAAAATAATGAATCGTAAAGAACGATTTATGAAGTTTTAATATTTTCCATGTAGACTGAAGTTAGCAATAACAGAAACTACATGGAGATAAAAATGAATAAATTATGGTTTGCTGGTGTTATAGTTTTACTTTTTTCTAGTGTAAGTTTTGCGGATACACTTCTTAAAAACGATAGCGATGTTCAAGTGACATTTAGGGTTGGTTCTGCTGATATTGTGCTGGGGCCAAGAGCAAAGCATAATATTAAGGGTGATAACATGGACAAGCTTATTTCTTTTTCTGTTGACCAAAAAGATGCCCAGTTTCAAAAATCAACCATTGTTTGTCCGCAAAAAAAATTAAAATCGAAAGAAATGTTAACAATTATCGCACGAAAATCAAAAATACCAACGCCTATGATTAAAGCGACTCAAAAAGGGGGGAGCTTAGTACCTGGTTTTATTAGAAAATTTAAGTGCGACGTGCAGTAAATCGGTTGTAATTTTTTGGATTAAAATAATATTTATATTATTTTATTATTATAGTAATATTTTTTGTTGAATTTTTCATATTCAATGTAGTAATAATACCTGATTATATAATTTTTAAAAAAAAGGTGTTGATTCTAATGATTCGTTTTCTGTTGTTGGTATTTTTTTTAATGCCTTTAAAATCTTATGGATGTTTTCAAATTAATACGGAATCCTTTAAAGCTGAAACGAGGGATGTTTTTGTTGAAATATTGGGTTTATTTGAAATGCTCGAATCAATCCTTCAAGATACAATTTCCTATTATGAAAATGAACCTAAAAGATTTTCTGAAAAACATACAGATTCCCCTTTGAAGGCGGTTTTTCCTCATGAAAGAAAGCTTCCTAATTATTTTAAGTTACATTTAAATAACCATAAAACTTTTTTTATGAATGACCTTAAATCTATTCGTCGGTTTAAAAAATATTTAGAACATTATCTTATTAAAGGTAATTTTAAAGAAGTTAATAATACGTGTTTACATAATCCAAAAATAAAAGATAATCTTGCTATAGAATATTTGTATGAAAAATTTAAAAAATTATTCTCTAAACTTCATGAAAAAGAGCCGAAAATTGAAAATGATATCGTGATGACATCATTTTGTATGAGTTTTATTGAAAAAATTAATGAATATATTGATGTGCTGAAATTAAATGTACATAGTGAGTTATTGCCGGGGGTAACTATTAAAGAAAAGTTAGTGCATGATGGTCTTCAGATGCTTTATAATTCAAGTCCTATTTATAAACAAGATGAAACATATAATTATATAAACGATAAATTAATCGAACTTCTTAAAGATCTTTCTTCTATGGGTCAATTGATTAATCAAGCATCATTTTGTCAAAAAATAGAAGAAGATAAAAAATCGCAAAATGTAGAGTTTGAAAAACCAATTATTCATAAAATAATAAAAAAAGAATCTGTTGTAACATTGAATTCATCTTCTTCTAAGGCAATAGAAATACCCAAACATAATGAAATAATAGAGCCATGCATTTCGGATTCAATAAATCTATCGCCGCATACTGAAATAATTATAAAAAAAGATCAGCATGATGATTTGTCTTCTCAAATAATTGATCATACCCAAAATGAAACGCCAAATGATGAAATTGAAGAAGATCGTTGGTGGACAAAAATTAATGTTGAAAAACTATATAGAGAACAAAAAAGATATCCTAAAGATATATCCAAAAAATTATCAGTAATACCTAAAATTTATACTGAAGAAGAAAAAATTAATATTATTTTAGCATCGTATTCAAATGCTTTTTTAGAGCAAATCTTAAAACCAGGTCGCTATCATTTAAAAGAATTAAATTGGTCTGAAATTGATCAATTTTTAAAAAGCTTGGGCGCAAATGTTGAGCGACATAGTGGTTCTCGTTATTTTGTAGTGCTTAATCAAGTAAAAACATGTTTTCATGCACATGGTAAAATTTATGAAGATACAATCAATACGCATTTAAAAGGATTTCTTATTGATGCTTTGTTTAAAACAGCAATTTTAGTTGATAGAATTGAGAAGTAGGCAAGGAACAACGAACGAAGTGTATTCTTATATACATGAGTGAGGCGTGACGATGTATCCTTCCAATGGCTATCGACTATCTTTCCATAAAGCTTTCTTCTTAAGCGCATCGGCAACTTCTTTTGGCATATAGGTCTCGTCATGCTTGGCGAGTATCTGCGTTGCTTCAAACTGATTATTTTCGGTGAGTTTGCCAATCGCAATAATGCCTTGGCCTTCACGAAAAAGATCGGGCAGGATGCCGTTATAGATCATTTTTAATTCTTGATTGGTGTCGGTTACTATAAATTCAACGCTCATGGGTTCGGGTAGTGCTTTAAGCGAATTTTCTTTGACGAGGCCGCCTAATCGGATTTGCTGATTTAGGAATTGTTCTTTTTTGGATAAAAGTTCTTCTGGCGTCATGAAATACATCATTGATTCTTCAAGTGCGCATAAGGTAAGCGTAAGCGCACCACCCAACAATGTTATAACCAAAAGAACAATTGAAAGACGTTTATATTTAGGTTTCATTTTGATTTCTTAGAAACATTTTCAAATTTTTTTTGGGCTTCACGTCGCTTTTTATATGTTTTAAAAAGTAATCCTGTGAGGAGTATAAAACATGAAGCATAAGCGAGGCTAAGCAGCAAGGGATGGGTCATCAAGTTGATCCTGTTTTTTAAGAAGTGCAATTGTTTTAATGTTTAAAAGACGTGTTTGTGTGCGCATCAGTAAAATAGTAAGAAAAAAAAGTCCAAAAGCAGCAGCCATCAATAATAAGGGAATAAGCATGGACATATGAATGCTTATGCCAAGTGACCGTATGATGCTTGGTGGTTGGTGAAGCGTTGTCCACCATTGGACAGAGCCTTTAATGATCGGGATATTTAATAATCCAATAAGCGCTAATAAGCGCAGCATTTTAGATGCGATAGGTTTATCTTGCATGGATTGTTTAAGGGCTAAATAAGCGATATATAGAAACAAAAGAATAAGCACTGATGTTAGGCGCGCATCCCATACCCAATAGGCTCCCCAAGCGAGTTTTCCCCATAAAGAACCTGTGATGAGTGCGATGCTTGTATAAATAGCGCCTATGAGTGCTGCTTCTTGTGCTAATAAATCAGCAAGTGGATGGCGCCAAACAAAAGCAACACCACTCATGGTCGCCATAAAGACAAAGATGAGTGTTGAAAGCCAAGCGGTTGGTACATGGATATACATCATACGAACGGATTCGCCCTGTTGGTAATCGGCGGGTGAATGAAATAAAGCAAAATAAAGCCCAATTGCAAAAAATAAAAGGGTCGCAACGCCTAAAATAGGGATTAATTTTTGGCTTAAATTGTAAAACTTCTTAGGGTTCGCAAAACGTGTCATTTATCTGTTCGTTCCTAATTTTAGTTTGACTTCTTTTGAAATTCGCTGCTGTGAGACGCGCGATAGGAGATTCGGCACGGAAGACCACAATGTATCCTTAATAACACACGGCTCTGAGTACCGAAGTGACGCATCAATCGTCCGCAGCAGTAGGATTTCAAAAAAAGTCATTGTCTGGCTGATTCTTTCAGTGCGTACGCTGCTATCCACGGGACAAAAGCAAATACAAAAAGGAATATAGCTGCCATAAACATAAAGGGTTGTTTAAGTGTTTGTCCAGTCTCGTAAAACGTAACGGTCCCTACGCCAAAAATTAAAATGGGAATAATGAAGGGTAATACAATCACAAGAACAAGCATCCCCGTTTTTTGCGTTGATAAAGTAAGGGCAATAGCAAAATGAATCAGCGTAATTAAGGGTGGTATGCCAAGTAAAAGGCTTGCGCTTAGAATTACAATTGATTTAAGCTCTAGTCCAAAAAACAACCCAAAAAGTGGTAATATAATCATTAGGATGCTGATCATAAGGCAAAAATGAGTGATAATTTTAGCAAAAAAAACAAGAATAAAAGGCGTTTTTTGAATGTAATAAAAGGATAATAAGCTATTATCATTATCTTTTTTATAAAAGGATTCAACAGAGGATAAAATTGTAAAGATGGTGATAACCCATAAAAGCCCCGGACCAAATAATTTGAGTTGGGCAGCATCCGATGAAAGTGCAAATGGAAAAAGAAAAAGCGAAAGCCCAAAGAAAAGTAGAAGCGTAAAAAATATTTCTTTATTACGGGTTAACAATAAAAATTCACGTTTTAATAGGCTTGAAAAAATGTGCATTACGAAATTTTTCCATATGATGATGTGCGCTTAGGATAGCAGTATTTTCAAAAGTTTCAAGTTATACGATGGGGATTTAATAAGATTTCTCTTTAGAAGAGCGTACTCAATCATAAAAATTTTATATATCTTTTAACTTATTGAAATATAACAAAACACAAAAAAACGTTCTTCAGCAAAAATAAAAAACCCAGTATTTTTTACGGGTATTTTCAATGAAACGGATGCTGTATTATTAAATTCATTCATTTTGTTTTTGAATAAATATAAATAGAATGTTTCATGTAATATGTAAGGAGTTTAATAATATGAAGTTTAATAAAATCGTTCTAAGCGTTTTTTCAGTTTTTTGTTTGCTGCATACTGAGCTACAAGCTGTAGGCGGTCAAGATGTTGAAGTTGTATCTTCTGATGAGTGTTTTCAAAAAGGTATCGTTCGCATTTATACTACTGATGGTAGATTCACTGGAAGTGGTGTTCTTTTTAAAGAAGGTAATGGTTATTTAGGATTAACGGCAAAACATGTTGCTGATGAATTTTTAAACAATCAACAAGTTCTAAAAGAAAAAGCAAATGTTGATATAGGCGATGGGCGTCCAAATGAAGCAATAGTATTCTATACTAATCCAGACCAAATGACAGATCTTGCGCTTTTTGTTTTAAAAGAACCTGTTAGTGAAATAGAAAAATTTTTTGAATTACCCAAATCATCAGACCCAATATCAGTTATTAAAGGAAATGTTTATGGCTTTGGCGCTACTAGTGCCGAAGAACATCCTGGCGCTTTAAAAAATTCAAATGGTTTGCTATGCCGAAAAGGTGAACTTGAATTAGCATTCATGAACAAGCTGAATTCTTATGATATGGACTCATTAAATGTACCTTTTGGTTGTATGTTCGGGCATTACTTTCTTGTTTCTTTTGCTATACCTCTTAAAGATAAACTTATTGAAGAATTTAGTGGCATTAAAAAACTAAAAGATGAAGGAATATGTCTTAAAAATAGTGAACTTCTTAAATCTTCGCCCTCTTATCCACTTCAGGGTGATAGTGGCGGACCAATTGTTCAAGAAAACAAAATAATGGGTTTAAGCAAAGCCCTCATGCCTCGTATGGAGTTCTGTTGTAAACTGGATTATAAAGAGCCAAATGATAAAAATTATGAATGGATAGGTGATAAAGTCTACAATAACAGTCTTATTTCTATTTTTTTCCATCCTGAAAATGGTTTCTATGGATATCTTATTGAAGGCCCAAATGTATCTGTTAAACAATTTGAAGAAATAATTCATAAAGAATATTATGATTTTTATTTAAGAGGTTGCAGCGAATATTTGGATCATTTTTTAAAAAATTCATTTAATAAAGAGATAAAGCATCTTGAGAGAGCATTTCAATTACTTACTGTTGTTATGATACCAATTCAAACCAATTTAGAATGGATTGAAACAGTTTCAAATATTGCTTTGAATAGTAATAAACTTGCTACATGTTTTGTGGAAGAGTTTAGTAAGTAAAAAATTAGTTGTTTTTTTGAAACTCATGGAGTGAAAGAAGCTTTCTGATTTTCTAAATCTCTGTTCGAGTCTTATGGGCTCGAACAGAGCCCAAATATGTTTTTCAATACATCGAAATAGATGCAAATAAAAAAAATCACTCCTCAATAAAAATAAAAAACCCAGTATTTTTTACGGGTATTTTCAATGAAACAGATGCTGTACCATTGAATTCATTCAGTTTATTTTTGAATAAATGTAAATTGATGTACATTAATAAAATTAACAAGGTAGTAAAATGAAAAAAACAATATTAACGTTTTCTATTCTTCTTTCATTGGTCAGTTTCAATACATTCGCCGTTGATGATGATAATATACTTGAAATTGAATCTTTATCTATTGAGCAATATCTAACTATCGCAAGAGATGAATCAAAACCTGAAAATCAACGATTGAATGCTTGTTGCAGGTTGATAAACTTTCCTGAAAATACAATAGAAGAGATTCTATTTTTAGCCTTAGCTCTTGCAATTAGAGACTTTGCTATACATGCACAAGATGAAAATGTTAAATTTTATGCTCTTTTCATATTTCATAATGTAGTTAAGTCTAGACTTTTAGAGTTTGTAGAAAACACAAATAATGAAACTGTTAAATGGGAAATGCTCGGTAAACTCTGGTATAAAGATACTTTATGTCGTGATTTATTAAGCCCAATATTGTTAGACCTTAGTCAACATGCAAAAGATGAAAAGAAAAAATTTTTAGCTTTTGGAATGCTCTGGCATTTCAAAAATAAAACTAATTTTGATGAATTAATCACCATAGGTTTGAATCTCATTGAAAGTGACCTTAATGAAAGTACAAAACTGACTCATATTATTGAATTATGGGATAGTATTAGGATAAAAGATACCCATCGCATTCGATTAACTCTTCTTCTTTTGGATTTTGCGTTGTATGCAAAAGATGAAAAAGATAAAATCTGTGCGATCAAGATGTTATGGAATAACAAAGAAGCCAAGGCTGCACATCGTGACTTATTAATGCCTATGCTTTTGGGTCTTAGTCAAAATGCAAAAAATGAAAAAATATTTTAAAATCAAACGCTTGATAACTGCGAGTGGCGAAGACGCGCGGCAACCCACACTTTTGAATAATTCGATAAAAAGTGTGGATTGCCACAAACAGCCTTGCATACCACCCGGCTATTTTCGTGTGGGACGTGCATACGCTCATTTTATTAAACCAAATATCAACAATCCCTAGTAAAGCCTATCCAATAAACTCTTTTTTAAATCCATGAGTGTGCCACCCAAAAAGGGTGTTTCAAATCCTAATTTAGAGACTTCTTGATAGGCTTTATAAATCTGTTCTTTAGGCCAAGACATAATCAAATCATAGATTTCATTTCGAATATCATGATCATACAGAACGCTGCTCCAAAAATAGGCTGCTTTTGAAATCATTTCGGGCGTACCAGCATCCATCATGCGGACTTCAAGATAGGATTTCAGACGGATTTCTGGGAATAAAGTTGTTAGATGATTGACCCAATCGCCCATAGTCGCTTGATATTCTTTTAATTTTTCAGCTTTATTTTCCAAAAAATCAATGAATTTAACACCAAGTGCATCAACATATTGGTTGTCGCGCATAATGAAATACATGGGCACATTAAGCGCATAATCGATATAGGCTTTATATCCCATTGTATCATCAAAGACAAAAGGCAATAATCCTGATCTGTCATTATCGGTATTGTGCCAAATATGCGTACGATAAGATTCAAATCCTGTGTCTTTACCTTCAAGTGCTCTAGAATTGGCAAAAAGTGCAACAACGAAAGGTGTTAAAGCTGTTGCAATTCGGAATTTTTGAACCATGTCAGCTTCGGATGAAAAATCAAGATTCACCTGAATGCTTGATGTTCGAAGCATCATATCAAGGCCCATAGATCCGACCATAGGCATATATTTCTTCATTAATACATAGCGTGATTTTGGTACTTGTGCCATATCGTCGCGTTTGGCAGTGGGATGGACGCCTGTCCATAAAATCTGGCCATTTAAGGAAGGTAATATTTGATGAAGATCTTTTAAATGTTGGTTTATTTCGTGCGTGACATCTTCCAAATTGCTATGCGGCGCGCCGCTCAATTCTAATTGACCGCCGGGTTCTAGTGATATAATTGTTTTATCTTTTTTGAGCCCAATAATGTGGGTCTTATCATAAATAGGTTCCCAAGCTTTTGCTTGTAGTTTTTCAAAAATTGCTAAAATGCTTTGATGGCCTTCATAAGCGAATGGTTTTTTGGTGTCTTTATCAACGATAAATTTTTCATGTTCGACACCAATTTTCCAAGATTCTTCTGGTTTTTCAGCAGTTAAAAAATAATCTATAAGTTGGTCATAGGATGTTAGACGCGTATCGTTTTCAGAATTAAGTGTAGACATCAAGAATTTCCATGAAATTTATAAGCCATAATACAAGAAAGACCAAAAATTGCAGCTGTTTCAGCGCGTAAGATATTTGGGCCTAAATGGCAGGGTTTAACAAAGGGTAATGATCTTAAGTAATGGCGTTCAGTCGTTGAAAAACCACCTTCAGGACCGATTAATAGATCTATTTTAGAGCAATTTTGTGTAGAAAGCACCTCTATTATAGAAGGGGCATTTTGTGTTTCATCTGCAAATAACAAAATACGTTTTGGATCATAGTTGGAAAGCGCATTTTTCAAGGGTTGAATGGCTTGAAAAGAAGGGATATCCAATCGTTCGCATTGTTCTGACGCTTCAATTGCATTTAGGTGTAATTTTTCTAAATTAACATCCCGATTTTGCGTGAATTCTGTAATAATCGGACAAAATTGTTGAATGCCCAATTCTGTTGCTTTTTCAATTATCATATCAAGACGTTTGGGTTTTAAAGGTGCAAAATAAAGATGTACACCAGATGAGGTTTTGAAATCATTTGTTTTCTCAATAATCGTGATGCTAAGACTTTTCTTGGATAATAAACTGATTTGCGCTTTCCATAAACCTGATTTTCCATCAAAAACAAGTAAAAAATCTTCTAGCTTTTTACGTAAGACATGGTGTAGGTAATGAAAGGCAGATTCTTTTAATTCAATGGCTTTATGGTCGAAAAGAATATCATCTATATATAAACGAGGTAAATTAATGGGCAAATTATGGTTAGAACGTTTGAGCATGTTTGACCCATATTTAAAATTGATGCGTCTTCATAGACCAGTTGGCGCTTTTTTGCTTCTGCTTCCTTGTTTATGGGGTCTAAGTCTTGGAAATACAAGTCCGTCTTTTCATTATATTGTGTTATTTGTGCTTGGCGCCTTTTTAATGCGTGGTGCTGGTTGCGTTATCAATGATCTTGCCGATATTGATATTGATCGCAAAGTTGAGCGTACAAAAATTCGACCACTCGCTTCACAAACATTAACACGCTTGAATGCCATTATTTTTTTAGGTCTTTTATTGTTGCCGAGTCTTTTGATTCTGCTGCAATTTCCCTTGCGCGTCATTTATTGGGGGATGGGCTCTTTAATTCTTGTGGGCTTTTATCCTTTCATGAAACGTATTACCTATTGGCCGCAATTATTTCTAGGCTTTACGTTTAATTATGGCGTTCTTTTGGGGTATTTAACCTATCACGAAGAATTATCCGTAAGCTGTCTTTGCTTATATATTGCAGGTATTTTTTGGACGCTTGGTTATGATACTATCTATGCGCATCAAGATAAAAAGGATGATGCATTGATTGGCGTTAAATCAACAGCTTTGTTATTTAAAGAAAAAACACCGTATTTTCTGTTGGTTGTTTATACGATGGCAATAGGGCTCATTCTGATAGCAGGCTATTTGGAAAGTCGAAATTACGTTTTTTATATGTTAATAAATGTCGCCTTGCTTCAATTGATTTGGCAAATCACGACATTAGAATTAAATAATGGCCAAGATTGTCAAAAGAAATTTGAATCAAATGTCATTTTTGGATTAATTGTTTTTTTTGCGTTTTATCTGAGTTAGAATAAATAAGGTATAAATCTTCTTTATAGATCCGCCCAAATTATGAGGCAAAGTCTAGAAAGGGAGAGAACCGGAACGGAGTGTACTTCTTCGTACATGAGTACCGGAAGCGCAGGCCTGACGACGAATTTGCCCATAGGATGGGTGCTATCCAGGAGGAAAAAATGACTGAATCTAAATCTAAGGGATACTTTTTCGAAGAATTATCGGTGGGTATGAGCGATTCATATGCGCATCAAGTATCAGATCAAGACATTAAAGATTTTGCACGTATTTCGGGCGATCATAATGCAGTACATCTTGATGAAGAATTTGCTAAAAATACGATGTTTAAAGGCCGCATTGCGCATGGGATGTTGTCCGCGAGTTATATCTCAACCGTTTTAGGCACAAAACTTCCTGGACCTGGCTCCATTTATGTCAGTCAAAATATTCGCTTTAAACGACCAGTGCGTATTGGCGATGTCGTTGAAGCCAAAGTTTCTGTTTTAAGTTTAAATCCAGATAAAAAATTCGTCGATTTAAAGACAGAATGCTATGTGAATGGTCAGATTGTGATGGAAGGTGAGGCAACCATTATGGTGCCATCGCAAGTGCAGAAACAAGCAGCGTCACGATAGTGTTATTGGATAGGCCGGTTATTCTGGCCTATTCATCAGTTTGTTAATATCTTTAATCGGGTTACTGAACACTACATCCGCTGCTTATTTGAGCCTTAGCTTTTTCTAAGTTTGGATCTGTTTCGGTATCAGGAACATGCCTGAAGCTTGCTACAAAATTCATACCAGCTTGTGTTACGCTTTCAGGTGCCATAAATGTTAGAATAATTGTTCCGACATTATTGTTTTCTATGGCTGGCTCCATATCTTCAAGATTAAACTCTTTAATCATTTGGCCAAAAGTTTTATTACTTGATGGTTCTGTTTGTGCTTCAGTGAAGGTTATATATCTGTACTCATAATTATCTTGATTTGGACCAAATTTTTTGTAGACTTCTGTCACAGGAATATGAAGAAGACTATTCGTTGCTTCAAATTCAGCAAGTAGTGGTTGAGCACTTATAAATTGTCCCAATGTTGGATAATCGTCAGCTTGCGAGTCGAAGCTTGTAGCTATAAAGCAAATAAAAGCCAAAAGATATTTGTATTTTTTCATAAATTTCCTCCATGCGGTTTTAATTTATACGTTATGACTATTTTAAAAATAAATCAAGATCGTGTTTTTTGAAGATCTAAGAATTTGGATATCATTTAAAAAACTTTGTTATATTATGAATAAGTATAAAAACAGAAATTCTTTTTTAGAAAAGTTTGTTAATAACATCAATAGAAAGACCTGTTGTTTGAGATGTTATTTCTTTATCTAATCCTGCTTTAAGGAGATTCTCTGCAATTTTTACTTTTTCAATCTGTTGGCCTTTTTCAAGACCTTTCTCAATACCTATTTTATCACCTTTTTCAAGGCCTTCATCATATTTTTGCTCCATTGACGCAATATAGGCGCCTTCATACTTTTCGGCTTGATCATAAATCAAAAGTTCTTCTTCGTTCCACGAAAATCGATTGAGTTCATCATAAGCACGTTCAATAATATCGTCGCCTGCAATAATTTTGGGGACATCTTTTTCGGCTGTGTCTTCAGCAAATTTAAAAAAATACATCCATTTTTCAACAATTGTTTTAAGTTCATTGATATTTTTTTTAAATTTAGGGAGTTCTAAAAAAGTGAATGAAAAATCTTTAAGATCATTTTCAAAACTGTCTTTATCCAAAATAATATGATCTGATTTATAATTTTCTTTATTCGGAAATATAACAAAATTAGAAATGGCTAAAAAGATAATTTCCTTAAGATCCGCATAGGCCCCACCAATTCGTGTTTGCGCAGAATAAGCTTTTGCGGCGTAATATTGAGCGCGTTTTTCAAAGCCTTTTTCTTTAGCGACTTGAATTTCAACAATATATTGATTACCTTTGTTATCTTTACATAAAATATCAACAATACTTGTTTTTTGTGCCGCAATTTCAGGATCTTGTACTGTTTTAAGAAAAGTCACATCCTCAATGGGCTCATTTTCCTTAAAAGTCAGCATATCGTTTAAAAAATGGATAAGAATATCCTTATTCTTTTCGGTGCCAAAGATTTTTTTAAAAGCAACATCATTTTTGGGATCTAAGAATTTGGATAACATTTAAAAACCTTTTGTCATATACTGTGAAATTGTATCATATTTCGTATTAAAAAGTACAGAAATGCCTTAGTGAAGATATATTTAGCGAAGATATTTATAGTGAAAATCTCTTTTTTTTGGTATAACGAAGGTACTTTAAGAAAATATAAAGGAATACATCATGGACGTTAAAGACAGCGTATTTTTACCCAAAACAAATTTTGCCATGCGTGCGAATTTAGTGGAGCGTGAGCCAGATTTATTGGCTTATTGGGAAAAAATTGGTCTCTTTGACAGAATTAGAAAAGACAGTAAAAATCGTCCTAAATTTGTGCTGCATGATGGCCCACCTTTTGCCAATGGTCATATCCATTTAGGGACAGCTCTTAATAAAGTGTTAAAAGACGTTATTAACCGTTTGCAACAAATGCAAGGTAAAGACGCTTATTATATTCCAGGTTGGGATTGCCATGGATTACCCATCGAATGGAAAATCGAAGAAAAATATCGCAAAGATGGTAAAGACAAAGATTCCATTTCGCCTTTAGAATTTCGTGAAGAATGTCGTCAATTTGCAAAATCTTGGATTGATGTGCAGCGTTCTGAATTCAAACGTATTGGTGTTGTAGGTGATTGGGACAATCCTTATGTCACGATGAGCATTGAGGCTGAAGCCGAAATTTATAAAGAGCTCACCCATTTCGTTTTATCCGATCAATTTTATCGTGGATTTCGGCCTGTTATGTGGTCTGTTGTTGAAAAAACGACCTTGGCAGAAGCTGAAGTTGAATATTACGACAAGCAATCCTCGTCAATTTATGTTGCCTTCCCTATTGTGAAACTAAGTCATGAATCACTTAAAAATACGCAAGCCATTATTTGGACAACAACACCTTGGACGATACCTGGGAACCGGGCGATTGCTTATGGCCCTGACATTGATTATGTCGTTATTACGTGTGATAAAGGCAGATTCTTAATAGCCGCTGATTTACTTAGCGATGTTCAACAAACTTGTACATTTGCTGATGTTAAAATTGTTGCGCAATTAAAAGGCGAGCAGCTTGAAGGCACGATAGCCACGCATCCATTCAATGGATTGGGGTATGATTTTGAGGTGCCACTTCTGCCTGCTGATTACGTCATTACAAGTCAAGGAACAGGGCTTGTGCATACTGCACCTGGTCATGGTGAAGACGATTTTTATTTAGGTAAGAAATTCAATCTTGAAGTGCCTCAAACGGTGGATGTTGATGGGACTTATTATAAACATGTGCCGCAATTTGCAGGACAACATGTTTTTAAAGCTGATAAAGCGGTGATTGAGCTTTTGGAAAAACAATCCAAATTATTAGCGTCAACCCAAATTACCCATTCTTATCCTCATTCATGGCGTTCTAAGGCACCTCTCATTTACAGAACCGTTCCACAATGGTTTATTCCTGTTCAGCACGGCGGCCTTAAAGATGTTGTATTGAAAGCTATTGATGATACAAGATGGATCCCTGATACAGGTCGCAATCGTATTCGATCAATGGTTGAAAACAGGCCAGATTGGTGTATTTCGCGTCAACGTGTTTGGGGTGTGCCGATCGCTATTTTTGTGCATAAAGAAACAGGTGCAATTCTTAAAGATCCAAAAGTGTTTGCTCGTATTTATGACGCGTTCAAAGAAAAAGGATCCGATGTTTGGTTTGAAGGTGAATATAAACGCTTCTTAGAACCCGATTATAATTTGGCCGATTATGAACCCATTAAAGATATTATCGATGTTTGGTTTGAATCTGGCACGACTCATCGTTTTGTACTCGATAAACGTAAAGAAGTTTCATGGCCTGCGGATTTGTATCTTGAAGGATCAGATCAGCATCGCGGTTGGTTTCAATCCTCCTTGCTTGTAGCATGCGGCAATGGTGGCAAAGCGCCCTTTAAAACTGTTTTAACACATGGTTTTATCGTCGATGATAAAGGCCGTAAAATATCGAAATCTTTGGGCAATGGGATCGCGTTGTCGCAAGTGATTGATCAATATGGCGCCGATATTTTAAGACTTTGGTTGGTGAGCACCAATTACACAGAAGATATTCGTGTCAGTATGGATATCATTAAACAACATTCTGAAGTCTATCGTAAAATCCGTAATACATTACGTTTTGTCCTTGGAAATCTTGATGGCTTCAAGCAAGAAGAGCGTCTTGATTATAAAGATCTGCCTGAACTTGAGCAATGGATCTTACATCGTTTGTACGAACTCGATCAAAAATTGATCGAGATGAACCAAAGCTTTAATCTTAATTCATTTTACTCAGAGCTACACACCTTTTGTACAACAGATCTGTCGGCGCTTTATTTTGATATTCGAAAAGATAGTTTATATTGTGATGCGGTGACGTCGCTTAAAAGACGTGCTTGTCGTACAGTTTTAGATATTCTTTTCAATTATTTATCTAAATGGTTGGCACCTGTTTTGTGTTTCACGATTGAAGACGCATTTTTCGCGCGTTACCTTGATGCGCAAGAAAAACAAGATTCAATTCATCTCCATCAAATTGAACGTGTGCCTTCTTCTTGGTCTAATCCAAACATTGATGCGAAATGGCAAAAAATTCGTGATATTCGTTCTGTTATTACGGGCGCTATAGAAATCGAACGCGCACAAAAGAAATTGGGTTCAAGCCTTCAAGCGCATCCTCATATTGAATTATCCAAGGAATATTTAGACCTTGTAAATGGGTTGGATTTAGCTGAAATTTCGATTAGTTCCAACGTGACGCAAGAAGATAAATTAGAGGGTCCTGTTTTTGAATTGCTTGAAACACCTGGTATTAAAGTGCAAATTCATATAGCTGAAGGCGAAAAATGTGTACGTTGCTGGCGTATTTTGGAAGAAGTTGCGCCAAAAGCAGAGCCTAAGACTTGTGATCGTTGTGAAGAAGCTTTGAATGACGCACAGCAAAATTTAAAACAAACGGCTTAAGGATTTATTGATGTATCAAGCTCTTGATTTTGAGGCGCCTATTCTAGAACTTGAAGGCAAAATTGAAGAATTACGCCATCTAAGCGGTAGTTCTAATGTCAATATTGCTGATGAAGTTGATAAATTACAAAACAAAGTATCCAAACTTTTAAAGCAAATTTATGGCAAATTAACACCTTATCAAAAAATACAAGTGGCACGTCATCCGCAACGCCCTCGTTTCAAAGATTTTATTCAAGGGTTCGTTCAAGATTTTATACCTTTGGCGGGAGATAGATTGTTTGCTGAAGATCAGGCCATTATAGGTGGCATTGGTCGCATCAAAGGCTATGCCGCTGTTATTATTGGACATGAGCGCGGATCGGATACGGAATCAAGATTGCGTCATAATTTCGGTATGGCGAGACCAGAAGGCTATCGCAAAGCGCAACGATTAATGGATCTCGCCGATCGTTTAAAATTACCTGTTATTTGTTTGGTGGATACGGCAGGTGCTTATCCCGGCCTTGATGCTGAAACACGCGGTCAAGCTGAAGCAATCGCACGATCGATTGAAAAATGTTTGACTATTAAAACGCCCTTGATTTCAATTATTACAGGTGAAGGCGGATCAGGTGGTGCAATCGCACTCGCCGTTGCGGATCAAATCTTTATGTTCGAGCATGCTGTTTATTCCGTTATTTCAGCAGAAGGTTGTGCATCTATTTTATGGCGTAGTGCCGATTATAAAGTAACAGCTGCCGAAGCTTTAAAATTAACAGCCCAAGATTTATTAAAGTTAAAAGTCATCGATGGCATTATTCCCGAACCATTAGGTGGCGCGCATCGTATACCACAAGAGGCAGTCAATAAATTAAGCGATACACTCGAACGCGCCCTCAAAGAATTGATCGGCGTGGATGGTAGTGTTTTACGTGAAAAACGCCGTGCAAAGTTTATTGAAATGGGGCGTGTTGGGATTGTAGGTTGATTGTTTAAAGAGATGATCAAATAGCGAACAAATTATCAACATTTTATGGAGTGTTGTAGAATACTTAGCTTATGAAAAGATATGTTTTAACAGCAGGAACAAAATATGTTGATATTGATGTTTTGGCGTGTGCAATTGCATTAAGTGAAATATTAGCCCTAGATAATATTAAAAGTTCAATATTTCTTCCTGGGCCTTTTAATGGAACAATTCCAAAAAAATTTCATCATTATAAAGAATCTTTTATTGACAAATTAGAAGATGTGGATCGATATATTTTACTTGATATATCTGATCCTAATCATATTGATTCAAAAATTTCTTTGGATGCAATTGATTTTGTATTTGATCATCATTATGGTTATGAGAAATTTTGGAAGGATCGATTGTGTCAGAAAGCCATTATTGAGCCCGTTGGTGCATGTGCAACTCTTATTGCAGAGAAAGCGATTGATTCATTACATCAATTATCACAAGATTCTATTCATTTGTTATTGTTAGCAATTATATCAAATACGTTATGTTTTAAGGCAAATGTAACAAGTGATAGAGATAAAAAAATTTTTGATCTATTGCTTCCTTTATCTTGTTTTTCTGAAAATTGGATTGAGTCATATTATAAAGAAATTGAAGATGGATTTTTAGAAGATATTGACAATAATATAAAAAATGATACGAAAATCATTGATGGTTTTCATTTCACCCAAATAGAGCTTTATAAAATAGATAATTTTTTAAAAAAGCATTCTTTGTCTTCAATCAACAATCTTATGAATAATCTTTTTGAACATTGGGTTTTAAGTCTTGTTCATATTGAAAAAAATGAGAATATTTTATTGTTTTCCTCCGTTAGTCTATCTAATCTTTTTCAAGAAAAAATTTCATTCATCAAAAAAGAGCATGGTGTTTTTAAAACAAACAGACTTTGTTTAAGAAAAGAATTTTTAAAATATTTATAATAATTATAATTTAATTAGTTTATATTGATAATTACTGTAGATATTCTTTTTCAAAATATAGAATTTTTACTTAAAAAATAGAAAAAAATAAAAAAGAAAAAGTAAAAAACCTTATTAGTGATTCTCTAATTTATCAAAATATAGCTCTTCCTTTATAAATTGATATCGCGTATTTCGTCGCTCATCTATATTTTAATGGGCTTTATTCCTTGGATTATGTGGATCAGGGTGATTTATCAGAATTTGTAGGTCACATGAATCAAGAAGTGGCGCAAAAATTCCGTTAGGTAATACTTAGTATTCGTAAAAGGCTGCGTTTTATTTGCTTTTGAGCCCAGCGGGGCAAGATACGGATTATTATTATCCATAAATCTAGCACATTGTGCTTCCTTTAAATCTTAGGAATCGGGTATGGTTCACTTTTTTGTATTAAATCAATAAAATAATTTTTAATTATACAAATACAACTAAGTATATTTTGTATAATTAAAAAAATTTTTATTGCAAATGAGTTATGAAATTGTTATGTGTCTTTCATGTTGCAGTTTTTTGAATTATTTTTAAGATGAATAAAAGCATATCATTAAGTTATGCTTGTTTTATAAATGAAAAAATTAAAAAAATGCAACGCATATCAATGTTAATTCTAATATGAGTGAAAAATGACTAAAAAAATTGAATCCATCCAAGGCAGAAGAATCTTTTTTATTTCTATGTCTGCCGTCCTCATCATTTTGTTCCATATCACGATTCTTAATGCTACCAATCCAGACATTTTAGATCATCCGGAATTTGGGCCAGCGACAACATTTTTAGAGAAAGTAAAAGATCATCTTGATAGATTTGGACTAAGTAGAATCGACGCAAAAGATAATTGTGGACAAAATCCGATTAAAGTTATTTATGATGCAGAAACGAAAATACCCTTCGCCGTGTGTAAATTAGGTGGAAAAGTATACCATAGGGATAGAGCGAAGCTTGAACCTTTGGTTTATCAAATTTCTCGTAAATCTGGGTTGAATTGCGTTGTTCCTGCCTATTTATCGGAATTCAATGGTCGGACATATAATATAGAAAGATTCGTGCAATTCTGTGATAAAGAGTCCCCTATCATTCCAGATGAGGTTCGTAACTTCGGTGATTATTTTTCAACTAACAATGCCGTTGTCACAACTGCTTTTGTATTGAAGGAATATACGGATGAAAATCGTAATCTTATCTTAAAATATCTTGATTCACAGTCTATGCAAGAAATAGGACTTTTTCAACTTTTATGTAACAGTGATGATGTTAATGCCAAGAATATTGCCTTGCGTTATTGCAATGATGGAAAGTTACGTTTTTATGTGTTTGATCATGAATTCGCAATGGATATTTATCCACAGCGCGGAAATCAAATTTTGCGTGAAATTTTGCATCAGCCTTTGTCTGACAAGTCAATAGAGATTATTCTTGGATGGGAAGATATTCTTCAAGACCATGATTTGCTTGAGTATATAGATGATGTTTGTGAGCCAATTACAAGACGATATGAACCCGGAATCATTCTTAAGAACTCTGCTTTTTTTAAGGCGCGGATTACTGCAATTATTAATTTTGTTAAAAGAAACAAAAACGTTAATTTTGCAGACTTGTTTATGTTTTCTTTTATAGGTTCACCTTATCCCATGAGAGAAATGCATTTAGATGCAGAATATGCACATCGTATACATTCGTTTTTAGATGCCACGATGAGGGTTAAGCCCTTATTTATTGAAAATTCTGTTGAAGATGAGAAACTTTATAATCTTTTCAGGGTCATTAGTAATGCTAGCTCTTACCTGGTTTGGTTTGGGAAAGGCTACGAGGGGATTGATATGTCATCTTCAGATGCACAATCTTTGGTTATCTCGCAACATAAATCTTATATTGCTAAGCTTTTAAATTCGGGAATTCGTGAGGATTCCCAGGCCTTGCAAGATGCGATGGAAAAATTAAACCTATATTATCCTATGGCCAATTAAAGATTTTGGTAACAGGAGTGACCAATTTGAATTGGTCACTCCCTAAAATTACTCAAGACATATTAATAATATGACTAACCACTTGCTTTTGCCGACCAAATTTTCATGTTTGAGCATGGTGTATATCCCCAAAATATTTTTTTAATTTTTTTTTTGGTGACACATAACTACTTAGCAATGTTTTTAGAATAAGTTAAGAAAATAGAAAAAATTGATGTAGATACGCTTTATCAAAATATAGCTGACCCCTTATAAATCGATATCGCGTATTTCGTCGCTACCTATGTTTTAATAGGCTTTTCTCTGTATTCTTTATCTAAATTTACAAGGGATCAGCTATATGAATTTAAGAAAAACGATTCTCAATAATCATATCAGCTTTTTCAATAAAGCCAGGTTTAGCTCCGGATAATTTAACGATTTTACCTACAACAAGCATCATTCCTATAGCGTGATCTTTTGGAAGATTTATAAGAGACGCTACTTTTTCTTGATCAAAACCTATCATTGGACAAGAATCATAATTCATTGCTTTAGCTGCCAACATAATTGTTTGTGCAATCAATCCAACAGAACGCATTACTTCATCTCTTTGAAGTTGCTCTTTGCCGTCATAAAATGAATGAATCCATGGTAAGATAATGTCTTGTACTTGTTTTGGCGTCTCATTCCAATAACGTTTGGGATTTTTTTCCCATGCCTTTACATCACCACAAACGACTAAAAGAAGAGACGCATCTGTTACTTGAGCTTGATCTGCAGAAACTTCACGGATTTGATGGCGTAATTTTGGATCAGTTACTTTTACAAGACGCCAATGTTGAATATTAAATGATGAAGGCGTTTGACAGGCCAAATCAATTAACATATTTTCTTCGTCTTTTGTTAAACGATGGTTTGGGTCGAAATGTTTTACTGCACGTCTTGATCTTATCGCTTCAAATGTATGCATCTTTTCCTCTTGGTTTCGTTAAACACCTAAAAACTTGAAAAGGGTAGCATAATAAAAAATCTAAAAGCAATCCCTTATTGAGTGAATGTTTTTATAGTGGAATAATTTGAAAACACTACAAACCTCCTACGTCCCGCGGGATCCATGGTACAGAAGTGATGACTATAAATTAAGAATAAAGTCTTTTAAAACGCTTTCTGGATCCCGCGATCAAGTCGCGGGACGTAGGAAGGGAGTTAGGTGTTACGATTTTTATTAGAATTTACTATAGCATAGAAAGAAATAAAATTTCTTATAATAAAACAATAGCTTTTAGAATGCACTTGTTTTATAAATTAGCCTTTTTATCGGCCAATTTATATATTGTAAATAAAAGAAACAGAAACTTAAACTTTATGTTTAAATTCATATTCTCTTACTTTTGTGCCCCCAATAAGAAGGTCATACTTTAATACTTCATATTCTCCTGTTGACTCTATTACATTTTCAGAGTTTTCTCGAAATATAAGATCTACATTATCAAATGCTTCAACAGTTTGTAAGATTAATTTCCAATCTTCATATGCAGGTTTATAATATTTATTATTATGATATGCGCCTTGCACATTATCAAAATAATTAAATGTATGCATAAAAGGGCTATTGTTTGTAGAAAAGGATTCATATTCACTTGAAACATCGATATAGAGTGATTTTTTTGATTTCATCTTATTGATATATACATCAACTTCAAAAGTTACATAATCATCAAAGACCCTTCCACTTTTTATATTAAGCTCAATATTAGGTTTTTGAGTATTATCAGAAGTTAATTCTTTCAATATCTTTAACACGCTGTTTTTTTGTATCCTATACACATAACCATCTTTAATCATCTGATTATCATCAAACAAATCATAGTTAATTAAACTATTTTCAAATTGTTTTAATGCATTACTTTGATCTGCTCCATAAACAACAGGCAGATTATTTGTATCTCTGCCAATATTTGTAAAAGTTGTTGTTTCTTGTCCATCATCCATAGCGACAAAACGCGTAGAAAAATCAATTGCATTATGATGCGAACAGCTGGTTTGATTTTGAGGCAACAATTCTTCAGTCTTATTGAGAGAGCCTGTATATAATGCTATTTCATTTACGACTTGATTTGAAAGGGTTGAATTATTAGCGGAAATTACATCTGTCGCATTGAATTGATTAAATGTATTTAATTCATTCCCTAAATTAGGTGTATCATTTTCTACAATTGGAAAATTACCATTAATTGTATACATTGTTCCTATGCTAGATGCCACTGCCATAAGAGCAAAATAAGGTAATGCTTTTTGACAATTTATTCTTGAGCAAGGCATCGTAAATTTCGGCACTATATTTGTATTATTATGATGGTGTTTACCTATTTTTTGTCTTTGTGCTTCTAAATCTGATTTTTTTGCTGAAAAAGCAAAGTTAGAATTTGCACTAAATAATATAAAAAATGTTAAAAATGTAAATTTTATATTAAGTCTATTTAATTTCATCGTATAATTCCTTTTTGTGTTTTAAGTATATATTATTTAATTTATGGTAAATTTTATTTTAAATTAAATAATGTATGTTTGAATAATACAAAAAAATTTTATTTTGTCAAGAGCGTCATAATATAATTATTATTATTGTTAATATGCTTTTTATTTAAATATTTTTTATTATAATGGTTTTTATTTGTTGTAATTTAATTTAAACATTGGTGCATTTCTATTTTTTATTGATAATATACTGAAGTTAAAATTTATTGATGGCATTATTTTTGTGTTGTTAATTGGTGTGTATCGTGTACCTTGAGAGGCGGTAATATGCCTTTTGAAGAGGTTCCTGTAGTCGTTTAACTTAACGTATAAAGTTAAACGACTATATTAAAATTTTAGGGAGCCGCGCGTTCTTTTAAAACGCCCATCTTAATCAAAATCTTTAGGACACCTTCAGGTTTTACCTCTGGATAGACATCACCCATTGGGTCTTGTTTGAAATAATCTTCCCATCCTTCAAGATAAGGTTTTCCATCTTTAAGTTTTGTTGGAAGTATTTTTTCTTTTGTAAGATAGCCTACAAAATCGTCAGTAATAATTGATCGTTGTTTTTTAGATTCAATTAAACATTCGCCCGCTTTAATAAGATCTTCACCTTCAGCATTTATGCGTGACATAAATTCTTGTTCGTTTTCAATATTATCCATGATCACTTTAAGCAGATAATCTGGGTTAAATTTTGTGTAAAAAGCTTCCAAAGCATTACCTAAATGTCCTCCAAAAGGATCATTTCCCATAGCACCAATTTTCTCTTTAAAAGCACTAAAATAGGCGGTTAACCCCAATGTATCCTTTAATTTATCAAAATAAGTGCTGATCATATGGACGTTTTGACCATTATCACCAGGCATGATAGCAACTTTAAAGAGCATGTTCTTTTCACGTGCTAAAATAAGAAATATTTTATCAAACAATGCTTCTTGTGTGACATCGGTCACTAAAGCAATAAGCATGGTTTCAATGCCTTCTTTTTGACCAGTAGGGCAATGGAACAACGCGTTGGTAAGCATGGCCATTAAAACGTGACGTGTATCTATATCAAGCTTTTCATCAATCATGCGCGCAATAATAAAAGATAGGTTTTTCTTGAGCTCTGGGATAGAATCTTCATACATTTGCCATCCTTGATCTTCTCCCGGCGCTAAAGGAAGATCCCACATATGTTTAACGAATCCATTTAAGCGTGGGAAAATTCGTGTTTCTATTTTTTCTGTGTTACTCAAATTATCATTATCACCTTGAAAATCATTCGCTAATAATTCATAGGAAATAGCATTTTCACCTTCAAGGACAAGCATATGCAATAATGTATCCCAATTTTTCATAAAAATGTCTGCATTCCAGGCAAGATCAGGAATATTGGGCAATTTATAATCTTTAATTTTGTCACGATTAATTGAAATATTGATGGCATCAAGTTTTGTGTAAAGTGCGTTCTCACTCATGGGTATCATGTAGTAGTTTCTTTTTCCTACAAATGGAAGGCTAACACGATTCCCAAAAATGCGGTGCAATTCAGTTTCCCCTAAAGAGGCACCCATGCCATTTGTTTGTAACGGATTACCGTCAAGTAAAATCAATACAATCGAAGCAGTTAAATTTGCAAAGGATTCAGGTAGATTTTGTAATTGATTATCTTGAAGTCGGAGATATTTTAAATTTATTAGATTTCCAATGGACTTAGGTAAGCTTGTTAATTTATTGCTAGTAAGAATGAGGGATTGTAAATTTGTTAGATTCCCAATTGATTCAGGTAGTTTTTGTAATTGATTTTGGTTAAGAGCAAGTCTTGTTAAATTTATTAGATTTCCAATGGACTCAGGTATATTTTTTAATTCATCTGAATTAACAGAGAGCTGTTGCAAATTTATTAGATTTCCAATGCATTCAGGTAGTTTAGACGAATTAGTATTGAATAAGTTCAACCAAGTTAAATTGCATACTTTTTTGAGTGTGTTATCTGAAATATCAAAAAATTCTAAAGCTAGAGTTCCTTGCATAATATTTTCATAAAAATTAAATTCATCAACATCATATTTTTGCTCATCTTTTTTAAAACTATCAAGAAAATCATTTGTTCTTATTATTTTTTCTTCTTCTGTAAGTTCTTCTGCCTTTACACCTTTTATGTGAACATAGGATATAGCTAATAATAATGCTAAAACAATTTTTTTCATGATATTGCCTTTCTTTTAAAGTAATGTATTTATTGTAGTATAAATTAAAAATATTAATTTTTTATTAAGGGCTGTTGACATTTTGATTTAGACGGAATTTTAAAATTATATTTTTTGAATTTCGGCTCTTGAATTAAAAAAAACAAAAACAATCGTCATTGCGAATCCCCGTAGGGGGTGTGGCAATCTTAAACTTTAAAGCTAAAATTTATTTTTTATTAAAAGTTTTTTAGATTGCCGCGGGGCTTTGCCCCTTCTAATGACCAAGACTTAAGATGTTGATAACAAGTCATTTTTTTTGACATCATTTTCCGGTTTTCTTAACAGCACATATCCCAACGATTGAGCACGCGACATTATATTTTTTAAAACTCTGTCTTTGTATTTTT
>JAUXUR010000082.1 GCA_030680745.1 Alphaproteobacteria bacterium | reverse complement strand
ATACAGGCATTTTTTGATAAGGAGTCAGTCTATATTGACCAATTGTGGGTTGACGAAACTCTTAGAAAACAAGGCTATGGCAAAAAATTATTAGACCAAGCAGAAGGAGAGGGCGTTAAACATGGATGTATTTTTTCTATTACAGATACATGGGATTTTCAAGCAGAAAAATTTTATTTAAAAAATGGTTATGAACGCATGGGTGAAATTAAAAATTATTGGTTCAATCATTCACGCATATTTCTTAAAAAGCATTTAAAGAGGATAACATTATGAAAAGCGAGGAACATAAAGAAATACCAGAATATGTTGGTGGGTGTTTATGTAATGAAACTACCTTTATAGCTAAAGGTGAGCCAATCAACCCACATCTATGCTCATGTAGCATGTGTCAAAAATCGTCTGGTGCGCCAACAATTGCTTGGGTAGAGTTTCCACTGGAGACTTTTCGTTGGAATGGTACAAGAAACCCAGGTTTTTATCAATCTTCAGAAAAAACCCAACGCTGCTTTTGTCAAAAATGTGGAGGGCTACTTGGAGCACTCAACGAAGGATATTCGAATATCTGCATAACTATTGCTTCATTGAACAACCCTAATTTAATAATGCCTGGAGAACAGCACAGTTATAAAGAAAGTGCACCTTTATGGTGGGATCCTAATATTTTAAAGCAGAAAAAAGAAGATTGAGCACCAAACAGGCTTTGAGAAACATTATATTTGATCGGATGGATTGACAATTAATTTGCTGAACAAAAAAAATACAGCAGAAAAAAAGAAATAGAGCCATCGATAGGAAAGTTGTAAGGCGTATTTTGCTACCATATCGATCTCATAATATATATTATGGAAAGCAATGGATTGAATTTCTAATTTAGAAAACAAAGCAAGACTAAACTGACCTTTGAAGAACTTTATTCTGTTAAACCTAATCCTAAAGCACGTCAACGAATCTTAGATGATCATATATTAAGATCACAACATGTTTGAATAACTCAGTAGATATCGTATCATTTTTTCTGTTTCATTTTGGGTAAAGGTAATTCTGCTGCAGAGATTTTAATAAGATTGGTTAAAAATTCCTGATCCTCCCATTTTTCATCTGAAATTAAAAGATGGGGTTTTGCTTTTGGATATGGAAATCCTTCTTCAAAAGAACCAATAAATGCCTTTCCAGCAAGTGTAGGTTTAACAAAAAGTTGATCATCACAAAAAAAAGCAACCACTTTGCCGTCACAATAAATTGCGTATTCACCAAACATTTTTTTCGCAGAAACCAATCCTGCTTCTGCAATTTGATCAAGAATGTAGTCAATAAATTTTTGTTGGGATGCCATCACAAATCCTAATCAAAATAAAAGTTTCACACCATTTATTTTTATAATTATACAAACCATTCAACATTTTTCCAGTTCCCAGGATTTTCTTTTTTATCTAGAATCCGTTTTTGCCAATTGCCCACATGGATTTCAAGTTTGTGATCGTCTGGATCTAAAAAATATAAGGATTTTCCTGGTGACGTATTTTCTTTAAACACTTTACACTTAGAATCTAAAATGCGCGCTGACATTTCATAGAAATTTTCTTCAGATACAGAAAAAGCAATATGTGAATTACACGATGTTGGGATACGTTTTTTTCACGATCAAGATCTAATGAAAACCATACACAAGCAGGTAAATTTGGGCTTCCGGCTAAAAAATACGCACTGCCCTCTGATTTGCATAATGGTTTAAATTCCATTACCTCTTCATAAAATTTAAATGAAATATCAATATCTTGAACTGCAATGTTGATGTGATTAATTCCTGTAATCATTTACCCCTCTGTATTTACTATTTATAATCAGTAAGAACTTCGTCAAGTGCTCTTTTGGCAATACTAGCAAACACAGGATTGCTCAAACGATAATAAGGATAAGCGACAATACCAAAAGTCAGCGCCCAACCACGGGCACGAGCCCATGTAGCATCATCCGGCTGTACGATTGAACGGAATGTGTCTCGAGTCTCACTGGTTAGTAACGTCCATGCTACCATCAAATCACAAGCAGGATCACCAATCCCAGCAGATCCAAAATCAACAATAGCTGTTATACGACCGTTTTGAGCAAGCAGATTTCCAGCATGTAGATCTCCATGAATCCAAACCGGCGGTTTTGACCATATTGGTGCTGCTAAAGCTGATTCCCATATATCGGTTACCAGATCAGCATCGTAAGTATTGCTCAATAAATTAATAGCTTCTCGTGTTTCTTGATCGCGCGTATTTAGTGGCTGACCTCGTCTACATTTTGGGCCGTTTTTTGAGTCAATTTTTTGCATGGTACTCACAAAATTGCCTAAATCAATAGCCGTTTGATGATGATCAAGCATCATTTCTGTGTTTGGATTTTTTCCTTCCAGAAATTGACAAATATACCAGGGTAAATTGTAGTCTGCGCTAGGTCTACCCTCTGCTAAAAGTGTGGGTATGACAATTGGAAGCAATGCCGCAAGATGTTGTAGCCATCGACATTCTTTTTTTACATTCGTTGCCGATCCTTCTGTGCGCGGTAGTCGTATTACTTTATCATCCCCTAGCTTATACATGACGTTGTCAGTTCCCTCAGGGCGTATAAGTTTTAGTTCTAAATTTGCCCAATCAGGGAATTGCGCCGTAAGCAATTTGCGTACAAGATGAAAATTAATATCAACTTCATCTGCATGCATTTTAGCCGTAAACATAAGACTTCTTCCTTTTATATTTCTGCTTACTTATCATATACCCAAATAATCTGAAACTACCGTTTTTAGTCTATGATCTTTGGTCGCTTTTTGAACCAAAAATTCCTAAGGTAAACCCATTATCTGTCGCAATTTTTGGCGTCAAAAATCACCTCAAATTTCATGCCTAAAAATCGGCATTTCCAAATCATTTGGGTATAGATAATTATATCGATGGCATAACTTTATTAATAAAAGATGCTATATCAACAAAAAGTCTTTCTCTAACCTCATCTTTTTCTTCAAAAAGATTATGTTTTGCATCATCATAAATTCTAAGCTCAGAGTAATTACTCATAAATTCTAATATGCGACTATTATTAATAATAACGTCATCTTTTGCAATAACCCATAAGGAAGGTATATCGTTAAATTGTTTTGGATTTGCGTGTAGTGTTTCCAAAGAATCGAGCATCTTATCTAGAAAATACCATGTGGGGCCTGAAGTTACAAATTCTGGACAGAGACGAGACATATCAAAAGCTGTCATTGCACGATTCTTATCATAAGTTGATAATTCGTGATCTTTATAACCTTCTTTAAAGTCATATGGTTTATATCCCATAGCAAAGTCAAAAGGGTTTTTTAGAACTTGATATTTAACATATAATTGCGTCCAAGAATATGGAAGATTATACGTATATAGATCGATCATGGGCGCTAAAAAAATAACCCCCCTCACCTGTAATTTCATCCATGAATTTCTTTCTAATAGGTTTCGTAGCAACAAATGTCCACCCATTGACACACCAATAAAAATAATATTTTCATATTTTTTAATTTTCTTAAAATTCAACACCTTATCAAGATCATCTAACCAAATATCGAATGATGGAATATGTATTTTTTGTGTATCTTCTTCAAGATAACGTGACGATCCTCCCTGAGAGCGCCAATCAAATGAAAAAACATCATAACCGCTATCATTTAAAATATCGATTGTTTCCCCATGTTTTTCTATAAAAGATTTAATTCCTTGTAAAAAAATAATGAGTGTTTTTTGAGGTTGCTTTTCTGATTCACTAAAAAAAAAGCCATAACGTATATAATGGTCATCATCACAGCTGTAATTTTTTAAATAATATTCTTTTGCCTGAAGATTAAAACTAAAAAACAAGCAAACAGTAAGCAGGATTTTAAACATCTTAAAACTCCCTATAGATTATTAAAGCTATTTTTAGTGATATTTTAATTAGAGCACATAAAAAAATTTTTAAAAACAAAATATTTTAAGTTAATATTACATTTTTTTTTTGATAAAAAATGCCATAAACATAAATACATCAACTAAAAGTAAAATGTTTTTTTTACAATGAAAATATGATAGTGTGGCATAAATATTTCATTAATGGAGATTCAAAATGAAGTTTAGTACAAAAGTATCATTGTTTTTATTCGCTATGTTTTTAAATTATACTGCAAATGCAGGTTCGGGTGATGAAATGGATTTAGATGCGGACCAACATAAAATTGAATTAAAAGCTGACTCAAACAACAACACCACTAAACGCAAAAAATTTAAAAGAAATAATAACCTGACATATATACAAAATAGAGCAACCAAAAGAACAATAGATGAATTTTATGATGATTCAGATGAATCTATTAACGAATTATCTTTATATAATGATGGTTGTTACAAATCGAATACTAACACAATCATCATAAATCAGATAGATATAAGAGATACATTAAATACAAACAAGACCAAAAAGCATGATTCCCATCCTGAGACTCCAGAAATTGAACTGGAACAAGGTCTACAAAATGCCAACACCAATGAACATGAAACAAATTTTGAGGATGAACTATCCAGTTTATTAGGTAATATCTATATAGATTTTGGAAATGGAAATACGAATGGTTCTTATGTAGAGAGCAATTTCAAAAAATCGCTTAATTAAATCAATAAACATGAACTATAGAATGCGTAGCTTTAAAACTACGCATTTTTGCATTCAAAACCAATAATCTTATTCTTCGCGAATACGCATAATATCCGCACCACAAGCAGCTAATTTTTCTTCTAAACGTTCATAGCCACGATCAAGATGATACACACGATGAATAAGCGTTTCACCTTTTGCAACGAGTCCTGCTAAAACAAGAGATACAGAAGCACGTAAATCAGTCGCCATTACAGGCGCACCTGTAAGCTCTTGTACGCCCCGTACGATTGCCGCTGAATGATGTACGTTAATATCGGCACCCATACGGCGCAATTCAGGGACATGCATGAAACGATTTTCAAAAATTGTTTCGGAGATCATCGAAGCACCATTCGCAACGGACATTAATGCCATGAATTGAGCTTGCAAATCAGTTGCAAAACCAGGATAAGGTTCTGTTGTAATATCGATACCCTTTAAGGGTCTATCAAGAGCAGAGACAATAATATGATCATCATGACATTCAACATCAACACCCGCTGATGTCAAAACACTTATAAGAGATTGAATTGTATCGGCCCGTGTCCCTGTTAATTTGATTTTTCCACCAGTAATGGCTGCAGCTATAGCATAAGTACCTGTTTCTATACGATCTGGTAAAACGGTATGAGATGCCGCATGTAATTTCTCAACACCTTGAATACGCAACGTATCCGTTCCAACACCTTCAATTTTAGCCCCCATTGCAATAAGGCAATGCGCTAAATCACTGACTTCTGGCTCACGTGCTGCATTGGACAAAACTGTTTCCCCCTTAGCAAGGGTGGCCGCCATTAATAAATTCTCAGTAGCACCAACAGACACAAAAGGAAAAACGATATGCGCACCTGTAAGACCATTAGGCGCCTTCGCCTCAATATAGCCAGAGCTTAAATCAATTTCAGCGCCTAAATCCATCAAACCTTTTAAATGAAGATCCACAGGTCTTGTGCCGATTGCACAACCACCAGGCATTGAAACAGTTGCGTGCCCAAAACGGGCAACAAGAGGTCCTAACACTAAAATAGACGCACGCATACGACGCACCAAATCATAAGGTGCAACGGTGCTTGTAATATTTTGCGCAGTCAACGATAAGACGCGACCAACATGTCCGCCAGGCGCACTTCCATCCATTGAAATGGAGACGCCATGATGTACTAAAAGATTGGCTAATGTTGTGATATCCAATAAATGTGGCAAATTAGAGAGCGTTAAGGTCTCCTCCGTCAAAAGACTTGCAACCAATAAAGGTAAGGCTGCATTTTTAGCACCACTAATGTGAATTTCGCCTTTTAACGGAATACCGCCACGAACTCTAATTTTATCCATATTTAATTTTTTCCTTAATTTTATAATTTTAACTATTCATATTATGAGACAAAGTCTAGAAAGCGTGAGAACCGGCGCGGAGTGTACTTAAAGTACATGAGCACTGGAAGCGCAACGCTGACGACGAATTTGTCCATAATATGGATAGTTATACTAGGCGACTTCGCAGATTGGTAGGGTGACGCCTACTTGCCCCATATATTTTCCTTTTTTATCTGCATAAGACACATCACAAATCTGATCGCCTTTTAAAAATAAAAATTGGCAAATGCCTTCATTGGCATAAACTTTTGCAGGTAATGGCGTGGTGTTTGATATTTCAAGTGTGACGTGACCTTCCCATTCAGGTTCTAGTGGTGTTACGTTCACAATTAAGCCACAACGTGCGTAAGTTGATTTACCTAAGCAAATAACCAATACATCACGTGGAATTTTAAAAAATTCGACTGTACGCCCTAATACAAAACTATTAGGCGGAATAATACACACGTCTGTTTCGCGCGTTGTAAAACTTTTATCGGAGAAATTTTTTGGATCTATAATAGCTGAATCAACATTTGTAAATATTTTAAAATCAGTAGCAATGCGCGCATCATAACCATAAGAAGATACGCCGTAAGAAATAACCCCTGCACGTTTTTGAGACTCAACATAAGGCGAAATCATGCCCTGCGTTTGGGCCATTTCACGAATCCACTTATCTGACATTACGGACATAGATTAAAACTCCACAGTATTAATGTTTAACGATTTTTTAATCTTATCCTCATTATGATTGATATATGAGGCATCAACGGGGGACAAGATGAAAAAAATATATCTTATGGTTTTTACTCTATTTGGCGCAATGATTCAACCTTGTTTTTCAGAATCGTACAAAGTTGATGGAATGACAAGTGAAGAAATCCTTAATGAGGCTCACGCAAATTATAGATCATATTATGATCACATGCTTAATGAATCCGATCGTATTAATCGTGGAGATTTGGTAACACTTTTTCAGCATGAAGATCCTCGCGCACAACCTGACAATAAAAAAAGAGAGCATGAAGGCTTTGATGATAAAGAATTATATGAATATCATCAAATTTTATTAAACATACATGAAGAATGCCATCAAGAATATAAGCATTTAGAGCATCAAATTGAACGACTTCAAAAAATGCATCACGATAATGATACAAATGTCAGCTATATGGAAGATCATAAAAACCTAGCTGCAGCAAGGGCTTATTATAAACTTTGTGAAAATAACGCGCAGCATGAGTTGCATGTTTTGTTTTAAAGATTATATCTATACCCAAATGATTTGAAAATGCCGATTTTTAGGCATGAGATTTGAGGTGATTTTTGATGCCGAAAATTTCGACAGATAATTGTTTTACCTTAGAAATTTTTGGTTCAAAAAGCGACCAAAGGTCATCGGCTAAAAACGGTAGTTTTAGATTATTTGGGTATTAAGTCGAAGTGAAACAAAAAATG
>JAUXUR010000081.1 GCA_030680745.1 Alphaproteobacteria bacterium | reverse complement strand
AAACTACCGTTTTTAGCCGATGACCTTTGGTCGCTTTTTGAACCAAAAATTTCTAAGGTAAAACAATTATCTGTCGAAATTTTCGGCATCAAAAATCACCTTAAATCTCATGCCTAAAAATCGGCATTTCCAAATCATTTGGGTATAGTAAAAATCTTTTTTTAAAAGATAAAAAGAAAAACTATGTGTTGTTATCCGTTTTGGATACAAAAAGAGTTGATCTGACCGCATTTTCAAAATCATACGGCAAAGGGCGTTTTTCATTTGCCAGCGATGAAGATTTGATGTATTTTCTTGGGGTTATCCCAGGTTCAGTTACACCTTATGGGTTACTTAATGATATTGCGCGTAATGTTACATTTTATTTGGATCAAGATTTTTTAAAAAGTGATCATGTTAATTTTCATCCTTTACGGAACGATATGACTTTAAATGTTTCGACGTACGATTTTTTAAAATTTTGTGAGATTGTTAATCATCCGCCTATTTGTGTTGAAATTATTGAAAAAATAGAAAGTACTTAAAATGAACATATTTAATTTTTGGTCAATATTAAAAAAATTATCATTTTGTATTTTGATTAGCATTACTCTTCCATCATGTACTCAAAAAAATAAAATTCCTATAGACCAAAGATCCAGTCAAGAATTAATGATAATTGAAAAATTAAAATCTATTTTTTCTGTTCCTCATGATCAAAAAGTAAAGATTAAAAAAATTACAGAAGGCCGTTCTGATTCAGCAATTTATAAAGCATTTTTAAACGAAAAAAATTATATTGTTAGAATGTTAAGCCCTGAAAGAGCCTTAAATGAACGTAAATGGGAAGTTGAATTAGTACAAAAAACAGCAGATAAAAATATTTCGCCGCATGTTTATTATGTTTCACCCGATTATCAAATGATTATTATGGATTGTATCGATGGTGAAAAATTTTACGGATCCATTGCACGAAATCCACTTTTATTGAAATCACTTGCTCAAAAATTACGTATTCTTCATTCAATGCCAGTATCACCTTTGATGCCTAAAATCTCAATACTCGAAAAGAACTTTTTTGTTAAAACCGAAGCGGTAGAATATCAAGAAGTATTAAAAACTTTTAGAAGCCTAGAAAAGGAGTTTCTTGAAAATTCTGATCTTGCGATCACGCATACAGATGTACATCCAGGCAATTTAATTGCAGATCAAAAAGATGTATGGATTATTGATTGGCAGGACGCAGGTCTTTATGGTCCATTATTTGATCTTGCTCGTTTTGCTTCGATTTTTAAATTACCAATAAAAGACGAAGATTTTTTTATAAAAGCTTATTTTGGTCGGGAGATGTCATTTAATGAAAAAATAAATTATCTACGAGCTAAAAAAATGGCTTATATTAGAAATATTGATACGTTAATTTCATTGTATATAAAAAAGATTGATAAAAAAGATCTAGCTATAAAACAATTATTCATTGACTCAAAAAAAGATTTTTCTTTGGAAGAAAAAATACTCATTAAATCTATTTTAAATAGTAATTTTAATGTAATAATGGATGAAATTGTAAATTCTCATAATTTAAAAATTCTTATTTTATATTTAATAAAAAAATATCGTAAATTGTAAAATTTAATTCTATTTAGTTTGTATGTATTATTTAGCAATAATACTTTTTTAATAATTTTTATTATAGAATAAAGTATAAATACTTATGATGGAGTTAAAAAATGAAAAGATCTGTATATGTTTTTCTACTTTCATTGGTCGTAATGCCCGTTTGGGGTGAGGCCCAAGATAAAAATACTCAAGATATACCAAAAGAAATACGCGTGACGCAGATAACGCCGCTTCTGTCGTGGCATCAAAACGATGCATTGCTTAAATTGAAAGAAAAATATGTGCCTGAGAGAAAAACACTAAAAGGTGATGTGAAGGTTACCAATTAGAGTGTGATGATCATTCAGGAGCATCACCACCCCTGATGTGCTTATTCGTAGCATAATAGGTAGTGCTGATGGGTTGGTGTGAAATGTTAGCGGCTCTGGTTAGATATATTATTTAAGAATGTCGCTCCATTTTCTGCCATATTTATTGGTAGAATTAGCATCTGCACCTTTGCTAATAAGATATGAAGCGATTTTACCATCCGAACTTGAAAGATAATTAAGTGGTGTTTTGCCTTCGTTATCCATTGCATTAAGGTTTATCATTTTATGATCGGCTAGAAGTTTTATGAAGTCTGTGTGACTCAAAGGGCTTTTACATGATTTATGCAAAAGTGTACTGCCTTCATTGTCTTTTTCGTTTGGTGAAAACCCATTATCAAGAAGATATGTAAACAATTTTTTTTTCGCCTCGCTGACATAATCTGTTTCATTGAGAATTGTGCTAAATAGATTGTTTCCTTCAAGATCACTTAATGTGAGGTCTGCATTATATTCAAGAAGCAAGGAAAGTCGTTTAATTTCTTGTTCATCGTTAAAATAAGAATCTGAATTAAAATGTTTCAAAATAGCTGTTTTACCTTTTGAGTTTTGAACATTTACATCAATACCAAGATCCAAAATTTCTTTTATTTTGTTTAAATCTTTATGACTGATTAATTCATAAAGGATCGTTTCGCCTTCTGCATTAACTGCGTTAATATCGGCATTTTTTTTGAGTAATGCATTTAAAATCAATATACTTCTTTGATAGGCATCCATATAAGGTATATTCTGTTCGTTTTGTTCAAGATTAATAATATTATTATCTTCAACATTTTTTTTAGCAGGAAAATAGGCTGTTTCGAAATCAAGCATAAGAAGAGGTGTTTGACCTAATTTGTTACGTATGTTGACGTCTGCATTCATTGTTAACAAATAACTAACAATATCAGGTTGTTGAGATATAACAGCAATGTGTAAAGCTGTATTATCATCTATATCTTGCGCATTAAGATTGGCACCATTTTGTAGAAATAAATTAACAATATTAAGAAGTTCTTCAATAGCATTTGTACGATTTTTTGTAGCGTTATCTATAAGACAATGAAGTGGTGTTTTCATTTGATTGTCCACTTCATTTATGTTTGCGCCTTGATCAATCAAATAATTAATAATTTGAGGTTTTCCAAATTGAATAGCTATGTGTAAAGGTGTATTGCCATGCATATCTTTTTGATTAATATCAAATTTTTTCTCTTCAACAAGAAGTTTAACAAAATTAAGTCGTCCTATTAGTGATGCGAGGTGTAAAACACTTCCACCTTCATTATCCAATTCATTAATATTTGCGCCTTTATCTACTAAATAGCGAAAAGGGATATCTGAGCTATATTGAACAAAGTGCATTAACGCAGTTTTACCTTTAGGATCTTTTGTATCCAAGGAAATGCCTTGATCTATTATTAAATCAATCAAGAATTTAATATTATTGAAATGTGCATAGTGTTCCCAGGGGCTATAATTATGTAGGGTTTTAATTTTAGCGCCCATTCTTTGTAGTTGTTGTAAACATAAAGTGTTATCGCTGCGCGAATTTGCGCAAGTATAAAGAAGTCTTGTTCCATTTTTATCTATGTATTCTGATGATGGATTGAAATAGTCAATTAAATATTGGTGGCCATGATTTACAGCCACGTGGATGAGGTCTTCGTTATGATAAGTAACTGGTTTATAGATTATGCTTGAATCTTGATCACATAACCATTGAATCATAGGAAGATGATTTTCTTTAGTTGCATAATAATGTGCGTTGGCTTCGATATTATCAGCAATGCTATAATTTTTAAGAAGATTAAAAAGCGCATGTTCTGCAGCAAAAGAAAGTAAAGATTCTTTATTCATAGGTACAAAATTGGGAATATAATTTTTCCAATCAAGTTCTGGATAATAAAAACTATCTATACCATTTTCGTAAAAATGGAGCAAAGTATATATTATTTTTTGGGTAAAGGGATCTTCTACGAAAAGACTTCTCCCTATAATTTGTGGGATATGGCTATAAAGATTTTGCCAGCGATTACCTAAAATAAGATCAATAGCTTTTGCAGCTTCTAGCGTTACGCTTAAATTCATATGATAGATTTCAGACGCATTTTTTATTGCATGAAAGGCATTTGTTTGTGTTTTCATCCATCCACTTATTAAAAATGGTGTTTTATCCCAAGAAACTTGTTTAAGCCAATTGGATGCATTTATTTTTGCTGGCCTAAAACTAAAAGAATCCTGTGAAAATCTCCATTGAAAAAAATCTTTCTGGTTAAGTGTGAAATCAACTGCGCTAAACACTTCCTTTATTTCTTTTTTTTGTTCGATTTTCCAATCTAAAATTGCTTCTGATCTTGAAAAAAGGGCTGTAAGACGATCAATTTTAAATGTTGTTACTTTCAGCATCTCTTCCTTATTATTAGGAAATTTTTGTTCCAATTCTTGATCTGGGATAAGTTTTTCAAGAACGTTTAACATGTTGATAAGTCCTATTCCTTGGACATTACACAATTGTTCATTTCGATAAGTAATTTTTAAAGAGGGATCTGTATCTTTTTTGTTGAGGTTTGAGATAAGTTGACTCCAGTCATATTGCGCATCTCTATTGGCTGAAGATCCTATCGTGCTAAAATTTAAAAAATATTTTTTAAGTTTTTGCCAATTTTCTGATAATGCACCATTAATTTTTTTTTCAGTTTCTTCAATATAAGCAGGGTTAATGATGCCCCGATCACCCCAAACATAATAAAAGAAATTAAGAAGACTTGTTTCGCCACAATTTGGATATGGGATATTTTTATTATTATGGTTATAGAAAGTGGTGACATAGGTCAAAGGTTTAGGGAGTTTTTCTTCAAAATAAATATTACCTAATGAAACGCGAATTAACTTTTCGTTGTTGATGCCTTTTTCAAATTTTGGATCATTCAATAAGCTTTCTTTAAGTTTGTTGTAATCTTCTTCTGAAAATTTTGAATCAAGTATTATCACATTAAAAATCCAAGGAAATTTATTGTAAATTTCTTGGCTGTTGTCAGCAATATTCAGCGCAAAAGCAAATAATGATTGTATAACAATATGTTCTGGATATTTTGATTTATGAATATTGTTTTTTTCTTCTATTACGGCATTTGTAAGAATAAGAGCAAATTGATCACGAAGAAGGTTGAATTTTGTTTTGCGCGAACCGCTTCTATCATTTTTGGTACGCGTTTTATCAAGGATATTTATTATTGATGTTTTAAAATTATTTTCATCGATGGTTGTTTCTTGACCTTTGATATCTTTTCCTGTTTTGAATAAAATAACTTGTTCTAAAATATCGTTAATTAAGTCTAATTTTTTTTGATGACCGATATAGCCAAGTGGGTCGTTATCACGTTGATTGAAAGCTAAAATTTGTCCATTGGGTGTTGGAAATAAATATTGCATAAGCCCAGAAATGGCATCTTGAGGTGCATTGAGTTTAAGCGTATCTTGGCGTACATTAAAAGCAGAATGGGCTTTAAATTGAGGATGTTCCGCTGAGGAAAAATGACCAAATAAGCGCATATTTTTAATAATATTGGATTGTAACGCAATTTCAGCCCAAGCAGGCGATATATCTTTATATTCTTTTTTTGTATTTTGGTAAAAATCAAAACATTGCTCAGGTGGGACGCGTGCTATTGATATGTTTGAACATAATGAAAATAAGGAAATGAACAACGTAATTTTTTTCATGATGAAATCTTTCAATTTTATATTTAAGTAATTTATATGTCAATGAATCTGACGTTATCAAGTTATGTGTTATTATTCAAGTAAAATATAAATTGATGAAATATGTATTAATATATTGTTAATTAAATAAAAGTATTTTTTTATATGAAATTAAGTGACTATACCCAAATTGTTTCGAAATGTGGGTAGAAAGATGAGTGGTGAAGCACGCGGAGTGTACCTTTTTGTACATGAGCATGATGAATCCCGAAATCTGACGACCTCCACAGTTTGAAACAAGAGTGGTAATATTATCCTCTAGCGCGTTCAACGCTATGAATCACAGGACTCGCCCGCAAGGCAGCCATTAGAATATTGAATTGCCGCAAATCTTCGACCTCAACATCGACGATCATTTCGAAGAAATCGCTTTTGCGATTGGTGAATTTGACATTGTTAATATTGACATTGTTTTTGCCGATGATGGTTGTAACTGACGCTAGGCTATTGGGTCTATTGGAAATAATAAGGTAAAGACGGCCCACAAATTTTTCTGATTTATACGATTCATCCCACGCGACATCAAGCCATCTATCTGTTTCATTTGCAAATTTTTCAAGGGTCTCGCAATCAATGGTATGAATGGTGACACCTTTGCCGGTGCTTACAATCCCAACGATCCGGTCGCCGGGAAGGGGGTGGCAACAACCAGCATAATGGACGGCCATTCCTGGGATTAACCCTTTAAGGGGGATTGCATATTTTGATGTTTGGCGTTCTTTGGGGTGAATATGCGCTAGCTTTTCTTCTTCTGAAAGTATGGCATCTTTTTTGTCTGGGAAAACGGCATGCAATACTTCTTTGGCGGAAAGATTATTCTCGCCTATGGTGAAATATAAATCATCGAGTGATTTTTGAGAAAATTGAGGTAATATTTCTTCGACTGATTTTTCCGAAAAAGGAAGATTGGCGTGTTTAAAAGCGCGAATTAGAATAGAATGACCAAGCTCAACAAATTGTTTTCTATTTTCATTACGAATATAACGCCTAATCGTTGCTTTTGCTTTGCCGGTAATAACAAATTTTTCCCAATCAGGGGAGGGTGTTTGTGTTTTAGATGTGATAATTTCAATTTGATCACCATTATGTAAAACTGTTTTAAGAGGTAAAAGGCGACCATTAATGCGCGCGCCGACACAACGTTTACCAATTTCAGAATGGACGGCGAAAGCAAAATCAACAGGCGTTGATCCTTTGGGAAGGGCAATTAAATCGCCTTTGGGGGAGAAGCAAAAAACTTGATCTTGAAACATTTCCATACGAGTGTGCTCAAGAAATTCTTCAGCACCTGATGCTTCTTCCAAAATATTGATAAGTTCTTGAAGCCAGCGATATTGTTTACCTTCTAATTGCCATTTGCTATCTTTGTCATTATCGTCCGATTTATAGCGCCAATGCGCTGCAACCCCCCATTCAGAAATTTCATGCATTTCTTGTGTGCGGATTTGTACTTCAATGCGATGTTGCTCAGGACCAATGATCGAGGTATGAATAGATTGGTATCCATTGGGTTTAGGGGTGCTGATGTAATCTTTGAAGCGTCCTGGCAAAACGGGAAATTGGCTGTGAATAACGCCTAAGGCTTTGTAGCATTCTTCGATAGAAGGCACAATAATTCGGAACGCAATGATGTCACACAATTCTTCAAACGCAATATTTTTGTGCTGTGTTTTTTTCCAAATCGAAAAAGGTGATTTTTCACGTCCAAAAACATTTGTATGAACATCACTTTTATTCATCACATCTTGTAAGGATTGAATAATACGCGGAATAAGATTTTCACCTTTCTCGCGTAAATAGCTTAATCTTTTGATAATTGAGTCGCGTGCTTCTGGATTTGTTTGTGCAAACGCTAAATCTTCAAGTTCATCTTTTATTTGGTGTATACCGATGCGTTCGGCGAGCGGCGCATAAATTTCAAATGTTTCAACAGCAATTTTTTTTCTTTTTTCGGGATCCTGCTTGTGATGCAGGGTGCGCATATTGTGCAAACGATCGGCAAGTTTCACGAGTAATACACGGATATCTTCGGACATCGCGAGCACAAGTTTTCTAAAGTTTTCAGCTTGTCTCGATTTATCAGAAGGTAATTCAATTCGGGATAATTTTGTAACACCGTCCACAAGGCGTGCTATTTCTTTGCCAAACTGACGTTCAATATCCTCAACAGTGTAGCTAGTATCTTCAACAATATCGTGAAGGAGGGCAGTAATAATGGTTGCTGAATCAAGTTTCAAATCGGCGAGAATACCTGCAACTTCTAAAGGATGCGAAAAATAGGGATCACCAGAGGCACGCAATTGTGCCCCATGCGCTTGCATTGAAAAAACATAAGCTCTATTGAGTAAATCCTCATCTGCCTTTTTATCGTAAGAGAGAACCCGCTCGACCAATTCGTATTGCCGGATCATACGCATGCCTTAATGTGTGAGTTTAGGCTTCTTTTGAAACGCGCTGTTGTGAGACGAGTGGTAGGCGCTTCGGCGCAGGTTCCTTCGTGTATTCTTCATACATGAGGATCTGAGCACTGAAGCGACATATCAGTCGGCCACAGCAGTAGAGTTTAGAAACAAGTCTATTGTTTATTCTAGCTTTTTAATAATGATCTAGCAAATTTATTATTAATGGTTACGTTTTAGGTGCATGGTAAATTGAAATAAAAATCGTATGCACTCTTCTACACGCCGCGGCTTGGCTGCGAGCCCATGAAGGTTCTTAAGAAAATATCGATCTAGTCAACAGAACTAGCATTCTTTTAATTGCCAATTAACACATTGATCTCATTCAAATCTTTTTGGCATTTACTTTTAAAATTTTGCAAATTTGTAGCACTGCTTGCTTCTAAAAATTCTATACCACCGCTTTTTGTAGGAGTGTCCTTACCTAATGAAAGAAGTTGATTTTCATTTTCTTTGTACATATCTTTTGTGCTCAAGTAAACTTTTTCTACACTAAGCCAGGAATCGCTTTCTTTTTGATAATACTTATTGAACGCTTCTATTTTTTTCTTAACATCTTCTTTTTTTTCTTCTGCTTTAGCTTTTTCAGTGGAAGATAATTTTTGTGTTAAAGCACCTAAAACAGAGCCGCCGGTTTTGACGGATGATCTTAATGAGCCAGGAACCCATTGGTCAAACTTCTCTTTAGTGGTTGTAAAATCTTTTGCACATGTAGCAATAACATTTCTAATTTCTGAAATATGGGTTGTTGATAATGCCGCGTAGACGTCACTTTGGATCAGATTAAAAACACTAAAAAATACGAAATTTAAAAATAATAACCGAAAATTAACCATTTGATCCTCCTGAGAATTATTATTCTTCTTTATATTCAGTATATATCATAATGTTATTAATTGTCACTTTTTAAAAGGCATAGTGAAATAACTTCAAATTGATACATCGTCAAACCTTCCTCATGTAGGAGGAGACTACACATCGCGCGTCATTCCTTGTCTGAATCTAAAGTTATTTCACTATAATAAAAAACCCCAAGAAGATTTCTCTTCTTGGGGTTAGCGCGTAGATCGTAGTTTGGTAGGTAATACTAATTCACGAATTTAAAACACGAGGCGCAAAGAGAGAAGTGTATTTTTTATACACGATTCGACGCGCAACGACGTAGTTTATTTCGTGGGTTAAAATTAGAAGCCCATACCGCCCATGCCACCCATACCGCCCATATCACCAGCAGGACCATGTGAATGGCCTTTTTGTTCTGGTTTTTCAGCGATCATGGCTTCAGTTGTAATCATCAAACCAGCGATAGAAGCTGCATCTTGAAGTGCGACGCGAACAACTTTAGTTGGATCGATAATACCGGATTTGATCATGTCGGTGTATTCACCCAATTGAGCATCATAACCGTGGTTTGTATCTTTGCTTTCAAGCAATTTACCAACAACAACAGCACCTGATTTACCAGAATTTTCAACAATCTGAGTTACTGGCGCAACAAGTGCACGACGGATGATGTCAACACCAACGCGTTGATCTTCATTGATTGTTTTGATGTTATCAAGAATACGTGTTGCGTGAAGTAATGTTACGCCACCACCAGGGACAACGCCTTCTTCAACCGCTGCACGTGTTGCATTTAATGCATCATCGATACGATCTTTACGTTCTTTAACTTCAACTTCAGTTGCTCCACCAACGCGGATAACGGCAACGCCACCAGCGAGTTTTGCTAAACGTTCTTGAAGTTTTTCACGGTCATAATCTGAAGAAGATTCTTCGGATTGAGCGCGAATTTGTGCGCAACGTGCTTCAAGATCAGCTTTTTTACCAGCGCCTTCAACGATTGTTGTATCGTCTTTAGTAATGCTGACTTTTTTAGCTGTACCCAACATGGAGATATTAACTGTTTCAAGTTTAATACCAAGATCTTCACTGATAACTTGTGCGCCAGTAAGGATAGCCAAATCTTCGAGCATTGCTTTACGACGATCACCAAAACCAGGTGCCTTAACAGCAGCAATTTTGAGTCCGCCACGAAGTTTGTTCACAACGAGTGTTGCAAGTGCTTCACCTTCAACGTCTTCAGCAATAATTAAAAGCGGACGACCTGATTGGACGACAGTTTCTAACAATGGAAGAAGGGGTTGTAATCCAGACAATTTTTTCTCATGAATGAGAATGAATGGATTTTCGAGTGTGCAAAGCATTTTTTCAGCATTGGTGACGAAATAAGGCGAAATGTAACCGCGGTCAAATTGCATACCTTCAACAACGTCAAGTTCTGTTTCGAAGCTTTTGTTTTCTTCAACAGTGATAACGCCTTCTTTACCAACTTTTTCCATGGCTTTAGCAATCATTTCACCGATTGATTTTTCGCCATTGGCAGAAATTGTTGCAACTTGTGCAATTTCAGCGCTTGTTGACACTTTTTTGGATTGTTTTTTAATGTGCGCAATAACTTCCGTTACAGCAAGATCAATACCGCGTTTAAGATCCATTGGATTTAAACCAGCAGCAACAGCTTTAGAACCTTCACGAACAATTGCTTGTGCAAGAACGGTCGCAGTTGTTGTACCATCACCAGCGATGTCATTAGTTTTAACAGCAACTTCACGAAGAAGCTGTGCGCCCATATTTTCAAAATTATCTGAAAGTTCGATTTCTTTAGCAACAGTCACGCCATCTTTTGTTGTGCGTGGTGAACCAAAAGATTTGCTGATCACAACGTTACGACCACGTGGTCCTAATGTGACTTTGACGGCGTCGGCAAGAATGTCAACACCACGAAGCATACGCTCACGAGCGTCTGAGCTAAAACGTACTTCTTTAGCAGCCATATTAAATGTCTCCTTGATTTTATTAATGATTAATTAAGCAGCTTTTGATTTAGAGCTATTTTCGATAACACCCATAATATCGGATTCTTTCATAATTAAGAATTCGTTACCATCGATTTTAACTTCCGTACCAGCCCATTTACCGAAAAGGATACGATCGCCTGCTTTAACGTCTAAAGGAATAATTTTTCCATCATCATTACGAAGGCCTGTGCCTACAGCGATGACTTCGCCTTCCATTGGTTTTTCTTTAGCTGTATCAGGAATAATGATACCGCCTTTTGATTTTTGTTCTGCTTCTAAGACCTTGATTAATACGCGGTCATGTAACGGTCTAATACTCATTTAAGCTCTCCGTTTAATTGCTTACCGATTTGTTTTTAATTCTGGATTAGATATAAGCGCCTATTTTAGCATGTCAACACTTTCAGGAATTATTTTTTTAATTTTTGGGTGTGTCTTGTCTTGGGGGTATGGTCTTTAATCGTTGGGTTTGTTTGAAAAGGTATCTTAAAAAATAAAAAACCCAGTATTTTTTACGGGTATTTTTTTTAAAAATAATTTGATATGTTTTTATTCGAACATTAAATAATAAAGTTTAATGTAGTAAATTAATCTATTAAATAGAAAGAAACTAAAATGAGAAAACTTAAAATAGCACTTTGTTTTGTAGCAACCTTTTCTTGCTTTAATGCAAATGCAACTAAAGAATTTGATCAGGCATTTTTACTCCTTGAAAGTCTTGATATATCAGATAACAATTCAATTATAATCGAAAAAAGAGAGAAAATACACGAAAAATTGGATGTTCTAAACACGTTAGCAGAAGAGATCTCGGGTCTCATTAAAATGAATTGTAGTAAAGACTTAGAGCGCCTAAAGACCTTACAGGAAGATTCAGAAATGAATTATGAAAGAGGTATTACGATTATACAGACTGCAAGAAATCATTTAAAAATGATTTCTGAAAAAGGCGATGCGATGTATGAATTTGTAAAAGAAAAAATTAATTCATCCGACCAATCACTATTTTATGATTTAAAAATCAATCACTTAACAGAATGTATAGAGGGTTTAACTTCTGCACAAAAAGAAGCAATTGAATACAAAAAATTAGCAGAAGCAAAGTTAAACAGCTAATAGCAAATACACCGAAAGTGTTTCTAAATCTTGGATTGGCTTGAGTTCTTTGGGCTATAGCCTGTCCAGGGAAATATAAAGATGTTGATTGATTTGAGGATGTCTATCAATTGAATCAGCATCTTCTTTTAAAGATCAAGATGTTGAAGATGCACATAAATCTTATAACACAACTCATTAGTCATTTTTTCTAAAACATTTAAGTCTATCAGATAATAAATAGAAATTATCAAAGTTGATTGTGATATGTTGTTTTTTTTCCTAATACAAGAACTGATACTTTGTTAAGTTTTACTTAAAATTTTCTCACTAAGAAAGGATAGCTTATTAAGTTTTCTTAGTCAATCTCACTAAGAAAAGATAATCTGTTAAGTTTACTTAGTAAAGTTTACAAAGAAAAAATACGTATGGTGTAGAAGCTTGAGCTAAATTATCCTAATATAATGTAAAATAAGTATAATTGTTTTTCATTGATTAACAAGACATTCTGTCGTAGAATTAAATTGTAACAAAATAATAAATCATCATATTTTATCGCAATAAAATAACAATACTTAACTGGAGGATGTGCCATGAAATCTTCTTGTCGCTACTTTTTGCCTTTTTATTTAACTTTTTTTATGAATGCATCTTTTTCAAATGAAGTATTTGGAAAATTTGAAATAATTGAGGAGAAAAAAAGTGCTGCTGATAAAGACGTGCTTCTTGATTCTGCTCATGTGAATGCGTTTAAATTAGAAGAGGTTGGTATAGAAAAAAGTAAATCCTCTTCTGTTGATTTATCAGAAATTTCTTCACCCGAATTATCAAAAAAAAATCGTGTTAAGCATCGAAAAATATTTTTGCTTTCCCTGGATGGTGGTGCCATTCGCGGCATTGTGCATGCACATGTTTTAGCGCATTTAGAAAAATTATTAAATATGCCAATTGTTAAAGTTTTTAGCGGTGTGGCAGGTGCTTCAACAGGCGCTATTGTTGCACTCGGCATTGGAATTCCAAATCCTGAAAGGGCTGGGTACCCGCTTTATTCTGCAGAAGAAGTACAAAATATGTATTTGACTGAACGTGAACATATATTCGAAAAACAAAGTTTATCCAAAAGATTGAGGGCTGGAGAGGGCGCTTTTAGACCGAAATATGCACCAATAGGAATAGAGGAAACATTTGAAAAATATTACAATGATTATCAATTGTCTGATTTGTTGATTCCAACTTCAGTGCCTGTTACTGAAATTTCAGAAGGGAAGGGTGCTTCTATAATGTCTAGCCTGAAGGCACGAAGGAAAGCATCGCGTGATTACTTAATTGGTGATGTTGCAAGAGCTACGAGTGCGGCGCCAGGGTTCTTTCCTTCAAAAGAAATCTTGAAGGATGCAACAGGTAGCGATAGTGAGACATCATTGAATTTTTGGGATGGGGGTATGTTTGCGAATAATCCATCTGAAATAGTGTTGTTGGAAGCACAAAAGGCTTTTCCGCATGCGAAATTAAGTGATTTTGTGTTACTTTCTATAGGTACTGGTGAGAAAAAAATTAAAATAAGCCAAAAAGAGAGCCAAGAAATTGGTTATGTTAATGGTGGTCATAAAATGGTGCGTACTATTTTAGGTGCCCAAAAATCATGGGTTGATAAAAAGCTAAAATCAGTGTTGGGTCAAAATTACATTAGATTGCAGGTTGATCTTGGTGAAGCGGGTCATAAACATGATGATGTTTCAATAGATTATCTTGAAGCTCTTTATTTTGCGAGTGAACAAATGATAGAGGAGTCACACGACAAGATAATGTATTTAAAAGATTTGTGGGATAGTCAGAAATCTAAGAAAAAAAGTGCATATGAGTATTTTACTGAACTTCAAATGTTGATTTCAATCAAAGATTCTATACCGTTGTCAAATAAGCGCGCTTTGCATGCAATTTATGAGGATTATTGTGTGGAGCATAAATTGAATCCTAATAATGATGGAAGTGTGCGAAAAATGATCAGGCATATTAAAAATCAAGCTAGCTTAGCAAGCTAAACCTAAATTTTTTTCTCATCTGGGCTATTTTAATCGAATTATTTAGAGATAGCCCTTCCTTTTTGAAGCGTTTTCGTATAAATCTATAAATACACATTTAGTTCGCGGACGTGGTGAAATTGGTAGACACGCCAGATTTAGGTTCTGGTGGACTTAGTCTGTGGGGGTTCGAGTCCCTTCGTCCGCACCATTAACTTTGATGCATAAAGGAATAGCAGCGTGAGTGGTTTAAAAGAATCTTTGACTGTAACCTTGGAAAAAAATGAAGGTTTAGAAAGAATTTTTAAAGCAATTATTTCGGCCAACTATATTTCCCAGAAAATACAGCAAAATTTAGGGTCCTTAGCGGCTTCTATTCAAATGCCGGGTTTTAGACCAGGACGTGTGCCGACTGATCTTGTAGAGCGCCGTTACGGTTCACAAGTATTGTCCGAAGTGCTTGAAGAAGTTGTAAATGAAGCATGTGATTCGCTTATTCGCGACCAAAAAATTCGTCCAGCCTTACAACCAAATGTAAAAGTTGAGTCTTTCGAAAAAGAAAAAGATCTTGTGATTTCTATTTCAACGGAGATATTGCCAGAAGTTAATCTCATTGATTTCAGCGTATTAGAATTTGAAAAACTTGTAGCAGAACCTGTTGAAAAGCAAATCTTAGAGCAAATCGAATTAGAGGCAGCTAAAGCAAGTAATATTACAGATGTAACTGATACTAAAGAAGAGTCGCGTGATGGTGATTTTGTCTTTGGTAAAACAAGTGCAGCATTAGATGGTGTTGATCTTCCAGAGCTTAAAAACAATGAAAATGTTTTTTATTTAGATGCGACACGTACAAATTTAGATGCTTATAATAATATCAAAGGCATGAAAATTGGTGAATCTAAAACTTTTAAAATGACGCTTGATGAAAAAGTTGCTGATAAAAAACTCAGTGGTAAAGTCGTTGATTACACATTTACGCTTGAAAAAATAAAACGTCTTGATAAACGTGAAATCAATGATGCTTTAGCTGAAGAATTTGGATTTGAGTCTCTTGCTGCTTGGAAAGAAGAAACGAAATCTTATTTAAGTGATCGTTATTCCAAGGTTGCACGTGAAGTGATGAAACATGATTTGCTTCATAAGCTTGAAGAAAATCATCAAATGGAATTGCCAAAAAGTTTAATTGAGCTTGAATATCAAGCTGTTATTAAAGAGATTCTTAAAGAACGTGGCATTGAACCCAAAGAACACACGCACGTTCATGATGATGGTACTGTTTGTGATACTGATCATAACCATGATCATGAAAGCGCTAATCATAATGATCTTCACGAACAAGCAAAATTAAGTGACGAAGATCAAAAAAAATATCGTGATCTTGCTTGCAAGCGCGTCAAAGTTGGTCTTATCCTTGCTGAGGTAAGTCTTGCTAAAGAAATTAAAATTACTGATGCTGAATTGCGTCGTGCACTCAGCCGTCTTGCCACTCAATATCCTGGCAATGAAAAGAAGGTAATTGAGTTTTATACAAAGAATCAAGAAGCGTTAAATCGTCTTCGTGCACCTTTGTTGGAAGAAAAAGTTGTTGATTACATCTTGGCAATGGCCAAAATTTCTGACAAAAATATAACATATGATTTGTTGATTAAAGCACAAGAAGATGCTGACAATCATTGTTAAGAAGAACGGGCATTGTTAATAAAAGTAAGTTAGTGTTAACTAATAGTCTTAGATTGTTAGTTAACAGCCTGATATTGTTTAGTAAAGTACCTGGGAGGGTGTGAAATGAAGTATTTTTCGTATGACCATATTATGAATAATTTGGTGCCTATGGTTGTTGAGCGTACAAATCGTGGCGAAAGGTCGTATGATATTTATTCGCGCCTTCTTAAAGAACGTATTATCTTTATAACAGGGCAAGTTGAAGACAATATGGCTGCTTTGGTTTGCGCGCAGCTTCTTTTCCTCGAATCTGAAAATCCAGAAAAAGATATATCCATTTATATCAATTCACCTGGTGGTGTAGCAACGGCAGGTCTTGCAATGTATGATACAATGCAATATGTAAGTCCAGACGTAAGCACTTTATGTGTGGGTCAGGCTTGTTCTGCAGGTTCGTTATTGTTGACAGGTGGTGCTAAAGGCAAACGATTTGTTCTGCCAAATGCACGTGTTATGATTCACCAACCGCATGGTGGCGCACAAGGTCAGGCAACGGATATTCAAATTCAAGCACGTGAAATTGTCGCGTTGCGCGATCGTTTAACAGACATTTATGCACATCACACAGGTCAGGCTCGTGAAAAAATAGCATTGGCTCTTGAGCGTGATAATTTTATGTCCGGTGAACAAGCTAAAGACTTTGGTTTGATTGATAGTGTTGTTGAAAAACGCGTTTTACCAATAGAACCCATTAAAAAAATTGCTGAAATTGCACGATAGGTAAGATTAAAGTCTTGCCATGAGCGCAAAGTCAGTGTTGAATAATAGATAAGGGTGGGATAACGCACCTCTTAAAGTTGAATTTGATCTTAACTTATTATTCCTGTTTCAGGTGTAAGTTGTAAGTATAGGGGTTGCTCTCTAAAAACGAGTTAAGGTCAATAAGACGTAACTGAAATTGCTTTAAGGTTTTTCGATTTAAGATTGAAAAATTCAGATATTTTAAGGTGGGGAAGTATGAGTAAATCATCAACGACAAGCGGACATGATCCAAAAAATACTCTTTATTGTTCTTTTTGTGGAAAAAGCCAACATGAAGTCCGCAAACTCATAGCAGGTCCAACCGTTTTTATTTGCGATGAATGCGTTGAGCTTTGTATGGATATTATTAGGGAAGAAAATAGAACTTCTCTCGTGAAATCTAATGGCGAAGTGCCTAGACCAGGCGAAATTCAAAAAGTTCTCGATGATTATGTTATCGGCCAAGAACATGCAAAGCGTGTGCTTTCAGTAGCTGTTCATAATCATTACAAACGGTTAAGCCAACTTTCAAAAAATAGTGATGTTGAGCTAACAAAATCTAATATTATGCTTATTGGACCAACTGGTTGTGGTAAAACGCTTTTAGCGCAAACACTTGCACGTATTTTAGATGTACCTTTTACGATGGCAGATGCAACAACATTGACAGAAGCAGGTTATGTTGGTGAAGATGTTGAAAACATCATTTTGAAATTGCTACAAGCTGCTGATTATAATGTGGAACGTGCACAACGCGGTATCGTTTATATTGATGAAGTTGATAAGATTTCACGTAAATCTGACAATCCTTCAATAACACGCGATGTATCAGGTGAAGGTGTTCAACAAGCACTTTTGAAAATTATGGAAGGTACGGTTGCTTCTGTTCCACCACAAGGTGGACGTAAACATCCGCAACAGGAATTTTTACAAGTCGACACGACAAATATTCTTTTCATTTGTGGTGGTGCTTTTTCAGGGCTTGAAAAAATTATCTCTCAACGTTTTAAAGGAACCTCCATTGGTTTTGGTGCGAATGTAAGGCGTCAAGATGAGCGTCGAACAGGTGAAGTTCTTCGTGAGATTGAGCCAGAAGATTTGTTGAAATTTGGTTTGATTCCAGAATTTATTGGTCGTTTGCCAGTGATTGCAACGCTCGATGATTTGGATGAAAAAGCATTGATTGAGATTTTGACATCGCCTAAAAATGCTTTGGTGCGTCAATATCAACGTCTTTTCGAAATGGAAAATGTTCAACTTGAATTTTCTGAGGATGCACTTATATCTGTTGCGCAACGCGCTATTAAGCGTAAAACAGGTGCGCGTGGCCTTCGATCGATCATGGAAAGCATTCTTCTGGAAACAATGTTTGAAATCCCTGGTCTTGAAGGGGTAACAGAAGTTGTTATCAATAAGGATGTTGTGGAATCAAGTGCTAAACCAATCTACATTTATGGTGAAGCACGTAAAGATGCTACTAAAGGCGCTTAGTGCTTTTTAGTTAGACTTTTTGACCCCTTGTAATTTGTTTTACAAGGGGTTTTTTCATATACCACTCTTGTTTCAAATTGTGGAAGTCGTCAGATTTCGGGATTCTGCATGCTTATGTACAAAAGGCCAATCTACGGGACGAAAAATGAAATTAAGCTCATTTTTCAACTATCCCGCTCTCACACTCCGCAATTTATTTCTAAGAAGTGAAAACAATTTTTTACCAAAAGCCCTCCAAAAGAAGAGTTTTTTTACCTCTCCCCTTGTGGGAGAGGTCGTGACCAAAGGGAGCGGGTGAGGGGTATTTTACAATTTTGGAGAGATGAGTATTTGTTTGGCAATGCTAAAATTATTGCATGATGGTGTTGTTCTTTGTAAACGCTTTGATACCCCTCACCCGTCGCTGCGCGCCGACCTCTCCCACAAAGGGGAGAGGTGAAACCGAAGCAATTATATTTTTTGTCTCGTAGATTGAGTATTATTCTAATAATATTGATGTAATCACGAAGGGTCCATTAATAGGATCTCCGTGATAGCCAATATTCAATTCTATTTTTTCTTGTGTGGCTAAGTTCAAAACAGAATTCGTGCTACCGGCAGGTATTTCTATTTGATCGAATGTCTCATAAGGATATGCGTTATAGGATATTTCTAATGCGTGTATTTTCCAATTTTCTGGAATATCTAGTTGTGTTTCAGCCTCATCTTCCATCGTTAAATTATAATTTATTGCGTTCGTGAATTGGCGTTTCCAATCATTTTCATTGTTTATTTCTAAATTTTTTATAGGATTGAGTTGTTTTATTATGATTTTCCCATTTTGATTTATAAATTTAAGAAAAACTTTTCGAATGGAATGTCTTTTAAGAAATTCATTCTTACTGTTTGTATTTAATTTTCGTATAAGGGATCCAAATTCATCTTGAAGATTAGTCGTTTTAAATTTAACTATGACGGCGTTTGTTAAAGATGAAAAAATTAAATTAAGTATAATTGATGCTTTAAATATTTTCATTTTTAATTTCTGAAATATATGTATTTACTTTTTATGTGATCTGCGTTGTTTTGTATAAATAGCACCACCTATTATTAAGCGATTTAATCCCTTTAGATTGAGCCATAAGTTTTTAATGTCACTCGTACTTAATATGTCTTTATCGACTGACAATTCTTTTAAATGTGGTGATTTTTGGTGGATATTCATAATTTCTTGTTTTTTCAATGGATTTGAAGAAATATCTAAATGGGTAATGATTTCAGTTAAGAAATTAAGTGCGGAAAGATTGTTACCACAAAGATATAGTTTTTTAAGTTTTTTACAATGGGTAATTATTTCACAATGGTAGCCTAAATTACATCCATTGAGATTAAGCGTTTCAATATAATCTTTGAATTTGTCGATAAGATATAATGAAGTTTCGTTTTTAATTTGTGATGGTTCAATAATAAGTTCTTTAATATATGGGAATAATACCGGTAAAAATTTAAGATGTTGATCTTCATAGTATGTTTTTTTTGTCATGATTTTAAGTGTATTAACGTTGTTATAAGGTGTAATCCAGAAATCGGGAATATCATCCCATAATGTGTATTCGCATTTAACATTATCATAGTTATTTGGTGTTAGACTGAAAGATGTTAATGCATATCGTTCATCAAAATCTGCATCTGAAAATTCTGTAGTAGGGTTGGTGTCTATAGTAGCATTAAGGTCTAAGCTTGTAAGTGATAAAGCAAATATAATTATTTTTTTCAATGAGATCTCCCTTTATGTGACTATATGCGTTGCGCCAAATTCGAACATGATATAAAAACAATGCGCTTCATGCAAGGAAAGTTTTTACTTATATTTAGCGCAGTGCAACATTTTATTTTATAAACTCTGCTTTTCTTCTAATTTTTTCTTGATTCAATTTTCAATCGTTGCAAAATATCATCTATATTTCAGTTGAAAATTGTTGGATAAAATTTAGGAGGTTGATTCAATCTTAAATTATAGGGTAATGTATTCTTACTGGAAACGAAAATATTAAACTGGATAAAGCTCATAAGGATGTCAGATGACTGTTTTTAAAACGGCCGGCTATTTTGTTGTTTCAACATTGCTCGTTTTATCTTCTCTTTTAAAATCATCAAAATCAAATGCTAAGGCCCAACCATCTCGTTTTTCGCGTGTGATCAGTTTTGGCGATAGTTTAAGTGATGCTGGAAATTGTGCAAAGTTTAATTCGGATGTTAATCAAAAAGGGAATTTGCCTGGGAGAGCATCTAATGGAACATTGTGGGTAGAAAATATTTTTTCGAATTTGCCACGTGAAAATTATGCTTATATGTCAGCAGGCTCATCAAGGTCTTTAGATGTGTTGACAGATGAAGGAAAACCAGTTGGTTCTACGAAGTCAGTTTTAGGATTAGGCCATCAGTATGATTTATTCCGTTATGGCGTAGATTTGAACAAGAGGATAGAGCTAAAACATCAAATATCGAATAATGTCATTGTAGGCTTACAAAGCAAGATAGAAAATTTGCGGAAAACTCGCCCCGTGCTTATTGTGCCTGAAGAAGCAAAAAAGCAAATTAATCAAGAACTATATGATAAAAGATTGAATTTTTTGAAAGATCTTATTTATAGAGCGCCAAACCCAGTGGATGTTAATAAAATTAACGAAGCATTTGTAAAATTTTCTGAATTATATCCTGCTTATCTTAAAGCTTCTGAAGAACTAGATCTGTATGATGTAGGTTCTGCTGAATATAATCAAATAAATTCAACTAAAGTAAACAGACTAAGAAATCAAGCTAGTAATCCTGTTAGCGATATTTTATCTGCTTATTTGCCAAGGTATGTGGATTGCAGGACTAGAGCAGATTATGCAGTTCGAACTGCATTACAAAAAAAATTAAGAGAAGATTTGGAAGATCTTGCCAATCCTTTGTTGGAAAAAAGAAAAAAATTAAATGAACCCCAAGATGAGAATGAAAAAAAAATAATTGAAGAAATTGATGCTGAAATAAAGATAATTAATGATGAAATAAAAAAACAAGATTCAGTTGAACGCATTAATGCTGATATTGAAGATGAGCTCGCTAATTTACATAAAACACATGCGCCACGTTCGCTTGACCCAAATGCACTTTATACAGTTTGGATTGGTATGAATGATTTAAGGGGATTAAAATATTTAAAAGATGAGGGTGTGACTGTTACAGAAGAAATGGGGCTACAAATAGCACGTGATACAGTTACGAACGTTAAAAGTTTCGTGAATAATCTTATTGCAGGTGGTGCTAAATTCATTGTTGTTGCGAATTTACCTACTGCTTTTAAAAATCCAAAATATACAGAGCTTGAATTAGAAGAAAGCGAACGCTTAATTAAATATCATAATATTCAATTGCATCAAGAATTGGTCGCCATTGCGTCGCAGAATAAAAGTGTAAATATTATACCAATTGATATGGGGGCAGTGGGTGATGAAATTTTTAAAAATCCAGAAAAATTTGGTATAACAAATGTAACTGATTATTGTCGTAAAAGTGGAACAAATATTTGTGCTGATCCTGAATCATATTTATTTTGGGATAAATATGGCCATTTAACACGTAAAGGGAACGAACTTTTAGGACAATATGTTGAGGAAATAATCGGCGGGTCGTATAACGTTGTACCGCAAATGAATGCGACAGAAGCGTCTGCAAAAGCTGCGTCTAAAAATGTTAATAATCGTCTTTTTGCATTACGTGGCGCTAATCGCCCTTTATTTGATTCTGCGTCAAGTCTTGTTGAATCACATTTTCAGCAGGTTGATTCTCCTGATGGTAGTGATATTGCCTCTATCATGATGACATCAGATGGTGTTGGTACTGCTTTGCCTGAAATGAAGAAAAATCGTTTTGTGCGTCGTGCGCAAGCGCCAATTTATGGCGCGTCCAAGAAAAATTATTTCCCAAGTTTAAGTTCTGATGCTTCAATGGGTAAATTTGGTATTTTTGCAGCGGGTGATCTTCATCTAGGCAATCAACGTAATACAGAAGAATCAACGGGATATAGACATAGCACTAAAACAATTACAATTGGGGGGGATTATAAATTTGCCGATTATTTCCTCGCCGGTATTGCGATGAGCTATATTAAAAGTGACGTAAGGCTTAAAGATCATAAAGGAAGCATCGATATTAATGGATATGCATTTTCACTTTATGATAGTTTAAAATGGCGTCAATTTTATCTTGATACGGTATTCACCTATGGTTGGAATCAAAATAAGATTCGTAATAATATTGTTTCGTTTAAACGTACAGGCATTGGTGAGCCATTGGGACGTCATTGGTCAGTGGGTGGACTTGCTGGTTACGATTTCAAACTTGGTAATTTATATTTTGGACCAACAGCTGGTATGGCTTATGGTGATGCACGCATTCATAAATATAAAGAAGAGGGTGCTGGTGTTTTTAATAGGGTTGTTGGTAAACAAAGATCATCGACGGCTGTTTCAACTTTGGGTGGTCATATATCGTATAAAATGAATACGTTTATTGGTGAGGTAACACCGCAAATACGCTCAAGTTATGATCATGAATTTATTGATCGCAGTCGAATTGTTGTAACAGAGCTTGCTTCAATGCCCGGAATACCTTATTCCATACCAGTTAAAAATAATGACCATAATTATGGTCGTATTGGTGGTGGACTCAATATAAGGTTTAAAAATGATTTGTCGATAGATTTAAATTACGAAACAATTTTTGCGCGTCGAAAAGCACGCGATCATTTTATTTTTGGCAAACTTAGGTTTGTATTTTAAACTAGGGGCACGGCCCTAAATTGGGGCATATTATGTTTCGTATTAAAGATCTCTCATATTGTATAGGTGGTCGTCCTCTTTTTGAAGACGCTGTCTGTATATTTCAGAAGGCCATCATGTTGGTCTTATCGGGCGTAACGGCGCTGGGAAAACAACACTTTTTAAATTAATAATATATTAAGGTTTCTTTTATGTGCATAATATGGATAATACTCATTAAAAAGAAAATATTGTCACAAAAATTATATTAAGTATTCATATCTTACCATATCTATATGAATGATATGGTCACGGGAAGTGGGTAAGAGTGATGATAAAAGTCAATAGATTCTGAATTCCTTATTCAATCGAATTTTAAAGCGTTGTAAAATAACATCTATATTTCAGTTGAAAAATTTTAGATTAAATTTAGGTGGTTGATTCAATCTTAAATTATAGGGTAATGTATTGTTACTGGAAACGAATATATTAAACTGGATAAAGTTCATAAGGATGTCAGATGACTGTTTTTAAAACGGCCGGCTATTTTGTTGTTTCAACATTACTCGTTCTATCTTCTCTTTTAAAATCATCAAAATCAAATGCTAAGGCTCAACCATCTCGTTTTTCGCGTGTTATTAGTTTTGGCGATAGTTTGAGTGATTCTGGGAATTATGAAGGGTTAACTGGTCGCTTATCAGTAAAGGGAAATTTACCGGGTAGGGTTAGCAATGGACCTGTTTGGGTTGAAAATATTTATTCGAATTTGCCACGCGAAAATTATGCTTATATTGGAGCTCTTTCAACAAAAACGTTAGATTCTGTAAGAGAAGCTTCTTTTAGAGCAAATGGAGCTGTAGGTTTAGGGCACCAATGGAATATACATCGATATCATCCTGATTTTAAAATAAGTAGTACGGCAGCTCGGATAACTTATATTTCAAATAGATGTGACGATCTTATGAAGCCTTTAAACGAAGAGTTAAATAAGATAAAAAATAAAAAAAAGAATTTTAAGTGGAATAGCCCTGAATATAAAGCATTGGTGGCTGAGGAAAAAGCAATAAACAAAGAACTTGGTGCATTGTTTGAAACACCTGAAATGAAAGCATTAAATGAAGAAAGAATGATTTTTGAAAATAGATTTTTAGAAATTAAAAAACAAAATAAGAATAAAAAAGATATTGAAATTGCTTCTGACATTATTGAAGAAGAACTTAACGCTTTACCTCAATCTTATGCACCACGCTCTCTTGATCCTAAAGCCCTTTATACAGTCTGGGTGGGGATGAATGATTTGCGACATTTAAAAGATTTAAAAAAGAATAAGATACACGTTTCAGAAGAAAGGGGACTTCAAACAGCCCGTGATGTGGTTGCTAATGTTAAAAGTTTCGTGAACAATCTTATTGTAGGTGGTGCTAAATTTATTGTTGTGGCGAGTTTACCAACTATTTTTAAAGATTCCAAAGATCCCGTGGAACAAGATGAAAGTGATCGTTTGATTAAATATCATAATATTCAATTACATCAAGAATTGGTACAGATTGCATCACAGAATAAATCTGTAAATATTATACCAATTGATATGGGGGCAGTGGGTGACGAAATTTTAAACAATCCAGCTTCTTTTGGTCTAACAAATGTTAAAGATTATTGTGAAAAAAATGGCAAAATCTGCGCTGATCCTGAATCTTATTTATTTTGGGATAAACATGGTCATTTAACGCGTAAAGGTAATGAACTTTTAGCGCAATATGTTGAAGAAATTATTGGCGGATCGTATCACGTTGTACCGCAAATGAATGCGACAGAAGCTTCCGCAAAAGCGGCCTCTAAAAATGTTAATAATCGTCTTTTTGCATTACGTGGTATGAATCATCCTTTATTTGATTCTGCGTCAAGTCTTGTTGAATCACATTTTCAGCAGGCGGATTCTCCAGATGGTAGCGATATTGCCTCTATCATGATGACATCAGATGGTGTTGGTACTGCCTTGCCTGAAATGAAGAAAAATCGTTTTGTACGACGTGCGCAAGCGCCAAATTACGGTGCATCTAAGAAAAATTATTTCCCAAGTTTAAGTTCTGATGCGTCAATGGGTAAATTTGGTATTTTTGCAGCGGGTGATCTTCATCTGGGCAATCAACGTAATACTGAAGAATCAACGGGATATAGACATAGCACTAAAACAATTACAATTGGGGGGGATTATAAATTTGCCGATTATTTCCTCGCCGGCATTGCGATGAGTTATATCAAAAGTGATGTAAGACTTAAAGACCATAAAGGAAGCATCGATATTAATGGATATGCGTTTTCGCTTTATGATAGTTTGAAATGGCGTCAATTTTATTTAGACACTGTGTTCACTTATGGTTGGAACCAAAATAAGATTCGCCGTAATATTGTTTCGTTTAAACGTACAGCTACTGGTGAGCCATTAGGACGTCATTGGTCTGTGGGTGGACTTGCTGGTTATGATTTCAAACTTGGTAATTTATATTTTGGACCAACAGCTGGTCTGGCTTATGGTGATGCACGTATTCATAATTATCAAGAAGGTGACGCTGGTGTTTTCAATATGATTGTTGGCAAACAAAGATCATCGACGGCTGTTTCAACCTTGGGTGGCCATATATCGTATAAAATGAATACGTTTATTGGCGAGGTAACACCGCAAATACGCTCAAGTTATGATCATGAATTTATTGATCGCAGTCGAATTGTTGTAACAGAGCTTGCTTCAATGCCCGGAATACCTTATTCTATACCAGTTCAAAATAATGATCATAATTATGGTCGTATTGGTGGTGGGATCAATATAAGGTTTAAAAATGTTTTGTCGATAGATTTAAATTACGAAACTATTTTTGCGCGTCGAAAAGCACGCGATCTTTTTATTTTTGGCAAACTTAGGTTTGTATTTTAAGTTAGGGGCGCGCCCCTAAATTAGG
>JAUXUR010000080.1 GCA_030680745.1 Alphaproteobacteria bacterium | reverse complement strand
ATGCAATAATTCCATCAGCTGCATGGTACCAATCCTATGTATGTGTTTGTTTTTATAGGATTATAAACATCATGCAGTGTTTATGGAATTTTTATTATTTTTCAACGTATTATAAAAATATTTCGTGTGGATCTCTCAGGGTCAAGCCGCGGGACGTAGGAGGGAGGGGTCGAAGGCCTTCTAACTCGTAGCGTTTTCTGGTTATTTCGCCTATATCTCTTCTTATATCTACGGCATGTCAATAAAACTGAAATTAATTATACAATATATAAATAAATTTAAAAAATCAGCTTGCTTCTGCTTGAAAAATAGCGGGTGACAAATCACGAATCAGTGCTTCTTCCGTCAAGGACAATTTACTATCAAGAATCAACTGCGTTGCCTCCGCTGGTGGAAGGGCGCGTGCATAATAAAATCCTTGCCCATAATCACATTTTAATCTTTTAAGATGATCTAATTCATCTTCTTCTTCTATACCTTCTGCCACAACGAGCAACCCTAAATCATGCGAAAGACTTACAATACCCCTGATCAACGAATATGTTTTTTCATTTTTCATCATGTTATGTGTAAAAGAATGATCAATTTTTAAATAATCAAAAGGAAATTTGTGTAAATAACTAAAAGAAGAATAGCCCGTTCCAAAATCATCAATACATAAAGATACACCAAGTTCTTTTATTTGATCTAAAACCCAGTTGGTTTGAGCTAAATCATCCATAATAGCACTTTCGGTAATCTCTATTTTTAATAATCCTGCTGGAAAATCATAACTTCGAATGATTTCTAATATTTTTTGCATATACACGAAGTCTTTAATCTGGCGGGCAGAAAGATTGATTGATAATGAAATTTTGTAATCGGCTCCAATTAATTCTAGCCAAGACTTAAGTTGCTCGCACCCTAGTTTAAAAATATATTCACCCATAGGTAAAATAAGCCCTGTTTCTTCCGCAATATGTAAGAAACGGTCAAGACCTATCATTTCATTTTTACTTTGCCAACGAATTAACCCTTCAAACCCAAAAAGTTCATTTGATGATAAATCAATAATAGGCTGATAGAAAAAACAAATTTCTTCTTTTTCAATGGCACGTCTTAATTCTGTTTCTATATGAAGTTCTGTCATCACTTCATTATGAAGCTCTTGATCAAAAATCTCATAGCGCGCACGTCCTCGTGATTTTGCACGATACATTGCAAGATCTGCATTTCGTAATAAACTATCCGTATCTTCAAACTTATCATTTAAAAGCGTAATACCGATACTCGCTGACGCAAAAACATCATTCCCATTCAAATGGAAAGGCTCTGCTAAAGAATCCAAAATACGACCAGATACAGCTTTTGCTTCCTCTAAATCAGGAATATTGCGTAAAATTGCTGTAAATTCATCGCCTCCTAAACGTGCAGCAAAATCATTGTCCCTAAGGCATGCCTTCAGACGTTGACCAATACCAATTAACAATTTGTCCCCAACATCATGCCCCAAACTGTCATTAACGACTTTAAAGCGATCTAAGTCTAAGAATAAAACAGCTGTTAACTGAATAGAATGAGCTCTAATTTCGTCAAGACATTCTTTTAAACGTCTAATGAAATATTCTCGATTCGGCAAGCCGGTTAAAGGATCATGATAGGCTGTATGGATGAGTTCTTGTTCATAGTTTTTTTGCATCGTAATATCAGTTTGGGAACCTGCTAAACGAAATACGATGCCATCTTTATCGCGCGCAGCTAAACCTCGTGACAACATCCAATGATATGAACCATCACGATGCTTCATCAAATATTCAGCTTTGAACCGAGGAATATCGCCCTTTAAATGCCCTTCAAAAGCACGCTTAAATTCAACCAAATGATCTGGGTGAACACGCTCATACCACCCTTCAAGTGTAGAAAATACCTCTTCATCCTCGTTATATCCAATCATTTCTTTATAACGAATAGATAAATAAATATGACCTGTTTTTACATTACAATCCCAAAGACCATCATTGGCACCATGGGCCGCCAAAGAGTATTTTTCTTCACTATCCTTTAATTTTTCAGTTTGAAGGGCAAGATCCGTATTTACTATCTCTAGTTTTTGTTCTCTTTCCTTAATATCTGTAATATCAACAAGCATTAATGCCGTTGCATGATCACGCGTTTTATGTTCACTTACTCTGACCCATCGTCCATTTGTCAGTTTTTGTTCAGACGTAATTGATTTCTTAGAATCTTGATGCAATTGCAACCTAATATTACCTGTCGTATCATCAGACATCTTTGAAAATACTAAATTGGCATTTATGCCTTGCTTAATCATTGGTTCGATATTTATCGGATCTAAATCAATAAAACGTTTATTCCATCTCAATATTTTTTCACTTGCATCAACAAGAACTAACGCTGCAGGGCTAATTTCTAAAGCATCTGCAAAAAGACGTTCAGATTTTTCTTTTTCAATCTGAAGTAATTTTAACGCTTCCGTTGTTTCTTGTTGTGCAACCACCATATCAGCATTACTTTTGACAAGTTCAGTTGTTCGTTCATTGACTTTTTGCTCAATAGTACGATACATACCTTCAATTTCGTTTGTCATTTTATTAAAAATGCTTGCAAGCAACCCAAACTCATCTTTCGTTTTGATCACAACGCGTTGATCAAGAGCCCCCTTTGCAACCTTTTCCATGATAAACATCATACGTCTTAAGGGGGTCAATACAAATCCTGAAAGTGCAAATAAAAGACCAATAAAAATAAGAAGATTCATTAAAAATAAAACAAGACATCCCCAATAAAAGCTATTTTTAACTTCTTCCCAAAGTCTTGCTGTCGAAATATAAAGCTCTAATGTTCCAATGCGCGTTTCTTTACCAAACTCATTAAAAATGATGTCTTTTTTAAAACGCAAATCATTATCTTCTGGTAAAACACCTTTAAAAGCAATTTCATCTTGTTTCGTACCAATGACCTTTGCGCCTTTAAAATCTTCATCTTTTGAAAGGATTGCAATCAATGCATTAATTTGATCATTGTTTAAATTCCATAAAGGAAAAGCCAAAGAAGCACTTTGCATTTCGGTTAACAAAGTAGCGCGCTGATTTAAAGAATTTAATTTTTCAGTGTAGGAAACAAATATGAAAAAACTTAAGGCAAGTGCGCCAATCGTTATTAAAATAAAACTTACCGTCACAAACAACTTAGCACGAATGCCCTGTGACCATCGCGGTTTTGGCATCGTTTCTAATTGAACAGAAAACACACAATTTTTCCCAAAGATTATATTTTATTATTACACCCAAATGATTTTAGATTTACCTTAGGAATTTTTGGTTCAAAAAACGACCAAAGGTCATAAACTAAAAACGGTAGTTTCAGATTGTTTGGGTATATATATACTACAACGAAGAAAAAAGCTTGTCACCTACTCTTGATAGAATCATATACAATCTGGTAAAAAGGAATCTTACTTACAACAATTTTAAGAAGCCATGACACAAATTATTACACGTTTTGCACCCTCTCCAACAGGCTATTTGCACATTGGGTCCGCTCGAACTGCCTTATTTAATTGGCTTTTTGCCAAACATCATGGTGGAAAATATTTACTTCGCATCGAAGACACTGACCGTGCAAGATCGACAGATGATGCCGTACGCGCGATTATCGATGGTCTCAATTGGCTAGGTCTTATTCCAGATGAAGAGCCTATTTTTCAATTTCAACGTGCAAAACATCATGCTGACATGGCCCTAAAGCTTTTAAATGAAGGCAAAGCCTATTATTGCTATTGCACGCCCCAAGAACTAGAAGAAATGCGTGAAAAAGCGAAACTCGAAGGAAAACCACAAAAATATGACGGCAGATGGCGTGATCGGGATCCCAAAGACGCCCCAAAAGATATTAAACCCGTTATTCGCCTTAAAGCACCAAATGAAGGCGAAACAATTTTATATGATCACGTTCAAGGCCTTATTAACGTAGCCAATATCCAACTTGACGATATGGTTCTTTTGCGCGGTGATGGCACGCCTACTTATATGCTATCCGTTGTAGTGGATGATTTTGATATGGGCATTACCCATGTGATTCGTGGAGACGACCATTTAACAAACACCTTCCGTCAAATCCAATTGTATAATGCCTTTGGCTGGAATTTACCTATATTTGGACATATTCCTTTAATCCATGGTCAAGATGGCGCAAAATTATCCAAACGCCATGGTGCGTTAGGTGTTGAAGCCTACCGTGATATGGGGATCCTTCCTGAAGCCATGTGTAATTATTTACTTCGACTTGGTTGGGGGCATGGCGATGACGAAATTATAAATATGCAACAAGCTATAAAATGGTTTGATTTTAATGGGATTGGCAAATCAGCTTCAAGACTTGATATGGCAAAATTATTTCATATTAATCATCATTATATCCAACACAAATCAACAGAAGAATTGCTGCTACTATTGGAAGACCAATTTAAACAAACTGACAAGCCCTTGCTGTCACATGAAAAAGACCGCATTACAATAGGTATTGAAGGCCTTAAAAGGCGCGCACAGACATTGGTTGAACTTGCTGAAAATGCTTTGATTTATCGCGATATCCGCCCCATAAAAATCGAAAATGAAGACCAATTAAAAACAATTTCCGATCTAAAAGAAATTTTTAGCGACTTATTCCAACATTTATCTTCAATTCAAGAATGGTCACATCCAATGCTTGATCTTGAGCTTAAACTATTTTTAGAGCAAAAAGGATTGAAATTAGGTAAAATTGGACCAAGCTTAAGATTAATTTTAACCTCTAAACTGAACGCTCCTTCTATTGTTGATGTCATGCTTGCTTTAGGCAAAGAGGAGTCGTTATTAAGATTGGGTGATTTTATTCAACCTTAACTCTATACTCGAATTATTTTTAAATGTGGGTAGAAAGATGAGTGGTGAAACACGCGGAGTGTATCTCTTTATACATGAGCATGTTGAATCCCGAAATCTGACGCCCTCCACAGTTAAAAAGAAGAAGAGTTTTTTGCAGTGCAAAAAAAACTATGTTGCACAACACAATAAGTTGGCTTATCCTAATAATAATGGTAGAAGCGTTATAAAGGGATGAAATAATGACAAGTCAGGCGATACCAATGACTAAAAAAAACACAGATAGCGTAACACTTATAGATAATAGAACAGGAAAGTCGATTGACTTACCCCTCATTAAAGGCTCCGCAGGACCTAATCTAATCGATATTCGTCAACTTTATAACGAAACAGGTTATTTTACATTTGATCCAGGCTTTACCTCAACCGGTAGCTGTAATTCAAAAATAACTTATATTGACGGCGATGAAGGCGTTCTTCTTTACCGTGGTTACCCTATTGAAGAACTTGCAGAACATAGCGATTTCATGGAAACATCATATTTGCTTATTTATGGTGAATTACCGACTGCTGCACAAAAAAAAGAATTCGAATATTCTGTTGTGTATCACAGCATGGTGCATGAGCAACTGATTAATTTTTTCAGGGGCTTCAGACGTGATGCGCACCCAATGGCCGTTATGGTCGGTGTTGTGGGTGCACTTTCCGCTTTTTATCATGAACATACTGATATTCAAAATCCAGGTGAACGTGAAATCGTTGCCCACCGCATTATTGCAAAAATTCCAACAATTGCTGCAATGGCTTATAAATACTCTATCGGACAACCTTTCATTTATCCACGCAATGATCTGCCCTATACTGAAAACTTCATTAGAATGTGTTTTGCAGTGCCTTGTGAAGATTACAGATCAAACGCTGTCATTACACGCGCGATGGATCGCATCTTTACGCTTCATGCTGATCATGAGCAAAATGCATCAACATCAACCGTTCGTCTTGCTGGATCATCAGGCGCAAATCCTTATGCATGTATCGCATCAGGCATCGCATGTCTTTGGGGCCCTGCACATGGTGGTGCCAATGAAGCTGTGATTAACATGCTTAAAGAAATCGGCCATGAAAAAAACATTCCTGAATTCATTAGACGTGCTAAAGACAAAAATGATCCATTCAGATTGATGGGTTTTGGACATCGCGTTTATAAAAACTATGATCCACGTGCTAAAGTCATGCGTAAAACCTGCCATGAAGTGCTTAATGAATTAGGACTTCAAAATGAGCCTTTAATGCGTCTAGCAATTGAACTCGAGCGCGTTGCTTTGGAAGATTCATACTTCATTGAGAAAAAACTCTATCCCAATGTTGATTTCTACTCTGGCATCATATTACGCGCTATTGGTTTTCCAGCTTCAATGTTCACTGTTCTTTTTGCAGTCGCACGCACCGTCGGTTGGATTGCTCAATGGAATGAAATGACCAATGAAGAAAACCAAAAAATTGGACGTCCTCGTCAGCTTTATACTGGTGAAACAAGACGTTCTTTTGTGCCTGTTAATAAGAGAAAATAGTAATTCTTTACCTTAATATACCCGATTGATTTCAAAATGTGGGTAGGAAGATGAGCGGTGAGACACGCGGAGTGTATCTTTTCATACATGAGCATGGCGAATCCTGAAATCTGACGCCCTCCACAGTTTGAAATCGATTGGGTAAACAAATTCGTCGTTAGGGTGCAAATCGGTACTCATGTACAAAGAAGTACACTCCGTTCCGATTCTTTACCCTTCGTAGACTTCGTCACGTAAGCTAAACAATTTTTAAAGCAAATTAAGCCCCTTTTTGGGGCTTTTTCTTTATTAATTTGACTTTTATTTTTCCTATAGCCAAATGATTTGGAAATGCCGATTTTTAGGTATGAGATTTGAGATGATTTTTGATGCCAAAAATTATGACAGATAATGGGTTTACCTTAGGAATTTTTGGTTCAAAAAGCAGCCAAAGATCATCTACTAAAAACGGTAGTTTCATATTATTTGGGTATATGTTAGTTTAAGCCAACGTTTAAATATTGAGGTTGTTATGAATCCTAAATTTTATCTTATTGCATGTTTAAGTTTTTCTATCTATCAAGCATCGATCGAACAAAGTATTGCTATGGGGAACAAAGATGTACCTGTAGAATCTGCAAAGCTACAAACAAAACAACAATTAATCGAGGAATTATTTACCCTTTTTCAATTTGATAAAATGACACTTGAAGCTTTTTTGCAACCTTTTGAAAAAGAACTTAAAGAATTAGGTCTGCCTGAAAAACCATTTGAACAAAGCATTAAAAAATTTAACGCGCAAACAGCTGAGCTAAGTGCACCATTGATAGATCTTCTTAAAGATCTTTATACGCGCGCGCATGAAAACACGTTTACACAACAAGAACTTATTGAGTTAGTTGCTCTCTATAAAAAGCCTGTTATTCAAAAAGCAAACATGCAAGTCGTTAATATGTTTACCGAGCCTGTTATAAAAGCTTTAAAAGATCCAAAACTTTTTGCAGAATATTCATCTAAAATTATAACAATCGGCATTACAATGGCTTCAACAGGCGCCTTTGACAAAGAATACGACTCTATCGTAACAAAAGAATTTGAAGCCTTTATACAAAACAAACATATTTTAACACCTGAATTTCTTGAAAAATTAAAACAACGTTATGCAGGTCTTGCTCCAAATCTTGAAAAATGGTTTGGCAAAGAAATCACTCAGAAAAAAATAGCTGAACTAAAAGAATCTATTGAAAAACTACCCTTTTTTAAACCAAATCCTAAACCTGACCAAAAAGAGGCTGCACAAAATGCAGGGACATCTTCTACAATAGACCCCGAACAAACATTAACTTTACCAAATTAATTAAAGGTATATAAAATGAATAAAATATTTTTAGGCGTTACAGCTTTTAGTTTTTCCCTGATTGCCTTTATAAGCCCCCTTCATGCTGATAACAACAATCCTATTTCAACTCAAGAATCACAACAACCCAAAATTTCTGAAACCAAAAACGCTCTCATCAAAGAAATATGCGACTTATCCTTCAAAATTTTTTTTTCAGACACTAAGGATGACATTCTTTATTTTTTTAAACCAATTGAATCTGAATTTAAAGCACTTGGATTTACGACAATGCCTTTTGAACAAACAATCAAAAAATTATTCGATGATGATCCAGCTTATAATCAGCAACTCAAGGATTTTGCATTCACAATCACCTTAAGTGTTTTTGGTGCGCATTTTTCGGAAGAAGAACTTAAAGAACTTCTTGAAATTTATAAAAATCCGCTTTTTCAAAAACATATTAAATTTCTTTGTTCTGGTTGGTTTGCACCTTTAATTGATGTTCTAAAAGATCCAAAATTATATGAAAAATATGAAAGCAAGATCAATCAAATCATCGACATCAATAAAGACCTAAAACATATAGCCAAAAACAAGGAATTTGTTGAAATTGCAAAAAAAGAAATTGAAACATTAGTAAATTTTATCCAAGAACATAGTGAATCATTAAAAGAAAAATTTAAAACGCAATTTCCTGCTATTGCACCTTTCGCAATTCCTTTCTTTGAAAGAATAACGTGGGCAAAATCGCAAGGGCCAATTATTGGCGAAGGACTTAAATTTGAAAATCTTAAAACATCATTTGATCGTGATCCTGAAACTGGAAAATATATGATCCTTGAGGGAGAAATAAAAAATACGTCAAATGAAGAAAAAATTATTCCATTAATGAAATGCGTGCCTTATGAAAGAAAAGATGAAATTTTAAGTGCTGCAAAATTTAAAGTAAATGCAACTAAATTACAGCCTGGTGAATCCACACATTTTGAAACACGCCTACCACCAGATATGCACCTGAATGCAAGAGATGAACTTCGTTTTTATAAAGACTAATATAGAATAGTACCGCGGGATAAAACGCGCGGTCTTTACTCTTTACCTCCTCACACAACAAATTCCCAGACTTTCATCATACGCCTAAATACACACATCAATTAAATCTGCAATATTATAATTTTCATTCAAAAAAACACAAAATATTGACATTTTATTATAATCATGATACATTTATCTTATTGTTTTATTTGTATAATTTAATATTCCAACGGAAAGGACGTAAGATAATGTTCCTTGGCTTTGTTATACGGAATGCTACGCTTCAAATAATCATTATAAGCATTTTCACTCAACTTTCTTTTGCAGGCATAAATGATCCAATTGTAACCCATTATAACAGCTTTATCATTTTTAAAGACTACATAGAAGGTATGGAAATATTGCATGATAAAAAAAAATTAGAAAAAATAAACAATTTAGACGAAAAATATTTTTTTGAAATATCCTCTCTGTCCTATCCTATTATTATAAAAAACAAATCTGATTTTCTGGTCGCTATCATACCAGCAGATTTATCTTCACCTTGTTTTATAGCGCCGCATGAAACAATTATTATTTATATTAACGATAAACAAAACTTTCGTTTGTATCGCATTGATTTGGCGTCAAGCATTAACAATATTTCAAATACAATTGGTGCAGTAAGCGCTATAACAACAATTGCAACAAGCACCTTTTTTCTTATTTCAGCCCCTTTAAGTATTCCAACGATAACAAGTGCCGCAATGCTAGGTGGTGCAAGCTATAAAGTGTATAAATGGATTACATCTTTGCAAAAAGACTTTTCTATTGCTGGACAAGAAATAGATCCTGCATGCATTAATGAATCATCCATTGCAAAAATTACGATCAATAATACAAATAACGAAATATCAATTAATTCAACATTAAAAATTTTAGATGCTACAAAATTAGTGAACAAATTTTTAAGAAATATTCCAAAAAAACTAAGCGACCTTTCTTCAAAAAACAATCAATTACTCAATCAATACCAAAAACAATTTGATGAATGTTCAGCCTTTTATGATAGTGATCCAAGCTTTAATCATAAAGTTGCGCAATTATATTTGCTTTATCAACAATTAACGAACATCTTAACACCTCCAAAACAAACAAGTATGACGCGAAAATTAATTAAGTTTGTTAAAAATTCAGAAAATCGTAATGCAATAATCGCATTAATTAACTCATTAAAATAATATTAATATTTTAATCTTTAATTCAAAAAAAACATATAGAACAAAAATTATAATTCCTATTGACATAGTTTAATAAAAATTTTATAATTCAAATATATTTAATTTTACTAAATATTTTTTTATTTTTTAATGAAAGGAATTAGCGTTATGAAACTTATTCAATTTATTCGACATTCTATACTTCAGGTTGCTATTTTTAGTATTACAATACAAGCTTCTTTTGCAAATGACATAACATTAAATTTATTAGATGAAGAAACCAGTCAATTAATTCAGGAATATGTGCCTATTAACCTTACATGGGATTTTTTAAGGCAATTATCAAAAACAAAATGTACAGGCCTTGATGATACTCAAAACTCAATCAAACAAAACGGCATTGAATATACTGGAAATTCTGAAGACATACAAAAAGCACGTCCTTATTTTAATATGTTTTCGTATCCAAGACTTATAAACGCAATTTTTAATCCTAACGATCAAACTTTTGATCTTACGTATGAATATCACTACCCTGGATATGGTGATTATTCATTCGTTATTCGCGCTAAACCAAGCGCTGACAAAGCACAAGAATTTAAAACAAAATTAGGTAATTTTGACCAACAAGCACCAGAAAAACTTGATGGTTTTATAAGTTTAGAAGATACATTAGATAATTCTTCATATCAATCATCATCGAGCGCTGACCCCAGTTTATTAGCTGCAAATGATTTCGATGGTTTATCTCATGCTAACAAAATGCATCATCCCATTATTATTCAGAATGATTCCGATTATCCTGTTGTCATCATAAACGGTTTTTCTCCACTTCGTTGTGTTGCACCACATTCAACAATTGTTGAACATATCAGTGATGAAAGTAATTTTCGTATGTATCGCATTAACCCTGCATCAACAATTTTAAATGTTATAGGAACTGCAACTGCTGCAACAGCCGTAGGGACGATAGCCTCAACACTTATGGTTGGCACATGTATGCTTGTATCAGCACCTTTAAGTATCCCCATAATCACCGGTATTAGTATCATTGGTGGTGCAAGCTGGACAGTATGTAAGTGGAAAAATGCTACAAAGGATCGTTATCCTGTCACAAGACAAGTATTAGATCCTAGCCAAATTGATAGTCAATCAATTGCAAAAATTACGATTTTTAATGCTGAAGACGCATCAACAATTGATTCAACATTTGAGCTATTAAATGCTAAAGAACTCATGAATACTCTTTCATTATCCTTTTCAACAAAAATGGTGGAATATATTAAGTCTAACTTACAAAACAATCAATTGATTGAATCCTTTAATCAAAGATTTGCTGAATTAACAAGAAATTTTAATAACGATCTTGAATTCAATACTAAAGTTGCTAACCTCCTTTTTTTAGTTCAAGAATTAGAAAACGCCATCAATCCGCCTGAAGAAAAAAGTATTATTGCAAAAATCATTCATTGGGCAACAAACCCTGAAAATCGTGATGCTGTTATAACGCTTGTTAAGGCAGTAAAATAGACTTCTTTCGAACGCTACTACTGTGGTCGATTGATGCGTCGCTTCGGCACTCAGATCCTCATGTATAAAGAATACACAAGGGAATCCGTGCCGAATCTTCTATCACTCGCCTCACATTAGCGAGGTTCGAAATAAGTCTAATCGTGAATATACTTCAAGCAACATCTGGCATATAATATTTACGTGTTTCAGAACGCGGCAAAGCCTCAACTCCATCAGCCTCAATAAACGCAACGATCGCCCATCTGGCAAAAGGTTTGCCAATATAGGATTCATCTAATTGAATAACATCATGCCAACCAGGCAACAAATCTTCGTTATTCATAATCTTTCTGAAATTACTTGAAATCATAAAAATTGCGTGATTTTCTTTGTGCTCAACAAGTTTCAAATTTTCTGGATTACTGCCAATACGAAGTCCTGGACAACTTTCAGCAATACCTAAAGTAAAAGATCCCGCATCAAAATGCGGTTTTGCAAGATACTTACCTGATTCATCCCAATTATACTTCAAAAACCGTAATACAATATGAGGCATTTCAGCGTCAAAAACTTTAGAATACAATCCTTTATTTTCTGGTTCAAAATAATTCAATATCTGACTCATCGTGTCATATACTAAATCCCAGATAGGCTTTGCTTTGAGCATAAAATCATTAACAACAGGATGTTGTTGCAAGAAATCGTGATATTTTTTAAAAATAGCAGGATGAAAATGAAAGAAATCCTTACTGTCATTATACATATGATCATTTGGATCACGATGCTTAAACCCAACATCACCCCTACGATGAATAGGCGAAACTGTAAAATCAATATGATTTTTAATGAAATCAGGCTCTTCTAAAAATTTAAAAAAAGCACTCATTGCTTTTTCAATGCTTAATGTATCAAGTGGAAAAGGAATTGAGGCATAAAATTGTTGTTGAAGTTGATTATAAAAATTTTGATCAATTAAATTTAAATTATTTTTCATCTTTTGCATTCTCCTTGATCCATTTTAAACCATTGCCACTTCATGATCTTGGTCCAATTGACTTAATCATATTTACTCCTTTACACTATTAAAAAACAACTTTTTTCTACAATATTTAGGGATTGTCATGCTAAAGTTTTTATTTTTTGGAATTATTGTTCTTTTTTCATTATCGCTCCAAGCAACAAATGATCTTGCTTTAGAATATATTAAAGATCTAAGCATACATGTACCCGAAGCCGGCAGTTTTCTAGGATTATCCGAATATGATAATCAAGTTGGTTTTATTCAAAAAAATCAAGATGATGTGGAGGGGCGATTTAATACCAGATGGCGCAATCGCCTTGATGAAGAACTTTCTAATTTAAAAGCGACACATGGAAATAATCTTGAAGAAATGTCTCTTGAATCCCACGAAACCTATGTAGAAATCTTGAATCTACAAAGAAAATGCGACGCCAACCTTAAAGTTTTAGAACAAAATGAAAAATATGCGCGATTAACAATTCCTAATACGTATTTCAATGCCATGTTTGATGCTATAGATCCTGTTATGTTTATATTTATACAAACATTTTTATTGCTTCAAGAACGTGGCGTTGATGCAGCAACACAACGTTTCAATCTGTACCTTTATGGCCAAGATGACAATCCTCCTTTTATTCAAGGCGTTCAACAATATTTAGAAACAAAAATTGCTCAATATATTCAAAAAGATAAGAAAATTCTTTATCCACCACGCAAGCAAATCCAAAGCATGATTGCACAAGCGAACAAATTAAAATTCCTTGCGCCTTTTGCTTTAACAAAATTATGGGGCGCCACATCTAAAACATGGCACTTTTGGTCACAAGTTAATAACTATATTTGGTTCTTAGAACAAAAAATTCTTCCTCATTGTACGGACGACTATGCTCTACCTGAAGATTTATATAAAGCATATATGAATTTACAAGGCATTTATGTTGATGATCCAAAAATATTGGCAGAAGAAGCGTTAAAGCACTTTGAAAATGCCCATAAAGAATTTTCAGATTTATCTATAGGTTTATCCGCTAAGTACAATACAGTAAGTGCCTTACCGAATGAAATCATGAACGAACTTAAGATAAAAACAGCCGTAAAATCACAAGATGAAGCGCTGATTTTATACAAAGATACGGCAAAAGATCTAGAAAATATTATAAGAAACAATGATCTTTTTGATCTACCCGAAAGCGAAATGTCCGTAAGATTATCAGGAACATTAGAAGGAATGGTTGTCCAAGCATCTAGATGTACCCCACCAAAAGTTTTCAACAATCATGGTCGTTTTCGCCCTGAACTTGTTTTGGCCGATTGGAAAAATAATGGCAACAAATTTAGCGCCCACTTTTTAACGGCACATGAAGGACGCCCAGGTCATGAACTGCATTTTTCGTCTATTCTTGACCAAGATCAAAACTATCTTAGAACTAATCTATTATTCGATTTTGCGACAATTGAAGGATGGGCTTGTTATGCAGAACATGCACTGCTTCCATTCTTCGCGCATGAGGAACAACGAATAAGCGAGTTGGATTTTCAACGATACATTTCATTAAAAGCGGCGCTTTGTATTCAATTAATGTTAGGCGAAAAAAATCAAGCCGAAATTAAAGATGCTCTTATGACTGAACTTGATATTCCTGAAACCCTGGCGGATACAGCAATTGCTAGATTTGCAGGAAATTTAGGATTGGCCCAAGCTATTTGTTATTATTACGGACAGCAACGTCTTGTTAAATTAAAAGAAGAGCTTGAACAAAAGCTAGGCGACAAATTCAACTTAAAAGAATTTCACAATGCTGTTCTTTCGTACGGCATATTGTCTATTGATTTATCTGCGCCCCTTATCGAACGTAAACTTAGAGGTGATGATAGTCATGAATTTGAAATGTAATGAATTTTTTATAGTATTTTCTATTAAAAATCGAACTTATTTTGTTTAAAATTAAGAGCTGTTAATGCAAGTATTTCGTCATTGCGAACCCCCGAAGGGGGTGTGGCAATCTTAAATTTTTAATGCAACTATTTGCTTTGTTTTGAGTATTTTTAGATTGCCGCGGGGCTTTGCCCCTCGCAATGACGAGTGGGAAGTGTAATTTTTATTGTTTCATTAGTTCGATTATTTTTAAAAACACTATATTAGAGGCTGTTGACATTTCATAACGTTAATTCTGATGTATTAAGTCAAAAGAATGATCGATTATAAATGAATTGTTTTAAAGTAGCCTGTATTCTGTTGAAAAGAAAACAGGCTTTACGTTGATTGATTTATTCGTCGTTATCATTACTTGCTACAGGCTTTTTACCAGCACCTGTTATTTTACCTGCTACATGATCTGTAAGGCCTTTTGTGCCGCCTGTTGCATATGCAGTACCAGCTTCAATACCACCTTTTGCTATTTTTATAATGTTGGCAGGGTCTGTCACGAAATTAACAGTACCTTGTAAAGCTGTACTTGCAACTTGTTTGCCAGCATCTAAAACTGCGCTACCTGCAGATTTAGCAACATCTACTGCTTTTCCTGCAAGTTCTTTGCCTTTGTCAACGACTTTACTGCCAAGGTCTTTTAGTGAGCTAAAGACACCTAAAGATACAATATCTGCTTCTTCCTTTTTATTACCAAAGTGCTTTGCGGATTGTTTAAATTCTACAGTACCATCTTTTTTATGGTGCGCTTCAATGCTGATATGTGTTACAGCATCAACATCATTTGCAGCGCCTGCAGCAGCTGCAGCAGCTTGAGTTGTGTATAATGAAATAGACAATATTGTTGCGAATGTGAGTGAGATGAATTTCATGTTACCCTCCAATGTATTGTTATTTATGTAAATTTTAAATTTACATCTTGTTTACTTAATTTTATCATAAAAAAAATATTACTTAAACAACAATTTAAACGTTTGATTTCTTGTTTTTATAAAAGTCCCAATGATTTAAAAGAAGCATGGCCATTTTTACCAATAATCAGATGATCATGAATCGAAATACCTAATAATTTAGTTATTTGGTTAATTTCTTTTGTGATTTCAATGTCAGCTTTGGAAGGAGAGGGATCTCCACTAGGGTGATTATGCACAAGGACGATGCTTAAAGCGTTTAGTTCAAAGCACCTTTTGATAATGTCGCGTGGGTAAACGGACGCTTGATCAATAGTGCCTTTTTGATGGGCTTCATCCGTTATTAATCTGTTTTTGTTGTCTAAATAAAGGACATGAAATTCTTCGTTTTCAGCAAAGGCAAGGTTTGCATGGCAATAATCAAGTACAAGTCGCCAAGAACTTAAAATGGGTTTATTGATAATTTGTTCACGCGCCAATCTTATAGCGGCGGCACCTATTATTTTGATGGCGAAAACGGCATGTGTGCCGATGCCTTTATGATTAAGTAGTTTTTCAATAGGTGCTGAAATAATTGCGGCAAAGGAACTGTAAATACGCATGAGCTCTTTGGCTAAAGGTTTAACGTCGCCTCTGGGAATGCCTAAAAATAGAACGAGTTCTAGCATTTCATAATCGGCGAGTGCGTTAGGGCCACCTTTTAAAAAACGTTCTTTAAGACGTTGTCTGTGGCCAACATAATCTTCTGGCGTATTTTCAGGTAAGTCATGGGATATTTTATATAATTCTTCGTTCATGGTAAGAATTGCTCGGCGAAAATGCGTTCATCTAAATTATGTTCTGGGTCGAAAAGAAGTGAAAGTTTTCGTTTGGGATCTTCTAAAACCTCAACTTTACGAACGTCACGAATTTCGGTGAAATCAGCAACAGCGCTTACGGGGCGTTTCTCAGGTTCAAGAACATCAAAGCCGATCTTTGATCCATGGGATAAAATAGCCCCGCGCCAGCGTCGTGGTCTAAAAGCACTAATAGGGGTTAAAGCGATGACATTTGATTGCAACGGTAAAATGGGGCCATGGACGGATAAATTATAGGCGGTGCTACCTGCGGGTGTTGAAACAATAGCGCCATCTGCGATTAATTCTTGAATGCGTACATGATCGTCAATTGAAATGCGTAATTTTGCCGTTTGGCGGGTTTCACGTAAAAGGGAGACTTCGTTAATGGCAAGTGCTTCTTTAATTTTGCCATCAATGCATTCTGCGCGCATCAGAAGAGGGCGTAATTTTATTAATTGAGCTTTTTCAAGACGTTCAATAAGATTTGATGAGGAATAATTATTCATCAAAAATCCAGTTGATCCCAAATTCATGCCATAAACAGGGATATCGTCATTGATAAATCTATGAAGCGTTTCAAGCATGAAACCATCACCGCCAAGTGCTACAATGATTTCTGCTTGATAGGGTTCGGTATGTTTATAAAGTTTTTCAAATTTCATTAAAGCAGATTGCGCAAGTTCTGAACGTGACGCTAAAAAAGCGATGTCAGGTGCCGCGCGTTTAAATAAGGAGAGGCCTTTGATCATTTTTATCCTCAATGGTAGCAATTTGGGGTAATTGTTTGTGGGTTTCAAAAACTAAGTCACCATTTTTAGTTGAAGCCGTCAATATTGATTTAAAGAGTGATTGAATATCTTTCTGAATGTCTTCTGGAAAATTCGTTTGAGAACGTAAATAAAGGCTGAACGTTTTGGGATCAATTAAACCATCGAACTGCACGAGTCCTATTTCTGATAGATTGAATTCAGCGACGAATCTCGTTTGAATGTTCTTTTTTGTTGTTTTTTTATTGTTTTTATTATCAGGATCTTTATCTTGCTGAAAATCTTCTTTGTGTGTGTGTCTATAATAAAATTTTAAAGGCAGTATTTTTTCGTTATCAAGAATAGGGAAGAGGATCATTTTCCAATGAGTTGTGTTTTCATCTTCTTTGATTAAAAAAGATTCCATTGATTGGAGTGGCAATGTATCAATTTTGGATTGTGTGTTTTTATCTAACAGATGCGACAATGAAAATTTATCAAGTATTTTTTCGGTGAATTGAGATAATTGTACAGATAAATTTTTATCTAATTTTGGTATAAAATTAAGAAATTCTTTAAGGCTGTTTTCAGTTTTTGAAATATTGATCAGACTTTCAAGAGGTTCAAACAATATATTAATTATATTATTTAAAGTTGTTTTTGAAGAAATGTTTAAATTTTGATTTGGCGTTTCATTGGTTAATATTTGTTGCGTGTTGGCTATAGTAGAGCTAATACTTGGTTGCAATAAAGTATTTAGATTGGGTGAAATGATCGTTGCATTTATGCTCATTTATTTTTGCTAGCCATATTGGTCAGTCTGTAAGCAATATCCATAATATCACTTGCTGCATGACAATTTGGATAACGCGTTAAAACAGGTGTTTGATACCGAATGGAATCAGGCACTTTTTTATCACGTCTTACAACGCCTGCGAGTTGTGGTGAAATCTTTAAAAATTCACGACATGCATTTGATAAAGTTAAGAAAGTACGTTCTCCTTCTTTATGAGAATCGGCCATATTGATAATGATTTTAATTTTAGCGTCAGGATCTTCGTAAAGCGTAATTTTGATGAAAGCATAAGCATCCGTAAGTGCTGTTGGTTCAGCATTTGTGACAACGATATAAGAACCTGCATAAGCGGATAATAGACGCATTGTTCTATCCACACCCGCACCTAAATCAACAAGCACGAAATCGTAACTATTGCCAAGGGCAAATAGTTCGTTCCTAAGTTGTGCAAGTCTTAAAGGGGGTAAGGTTGCAAAATTACCAACACCTGATCGTCCTGCAATAATATCAAAATTGGCGAGGTCAAAATGAATGATTGATTGTTTAAGATTAATGCCGCCACCAAGAACAGAGCCTAAATCGCGTTCGGGCATCAGACCAAGTTGAATATCGACATTGGCGAGTCCTAAATCACCATCAAAAAGAAGCGTTTTTTTATTTAATTTTGAAAAAGCTTGGCTTAAAGAAATACTTAAAAACGTTTTGCCAACACCGCCTTTGCCTGAGGCAATCGCGATGATATTGTCCGTTCTTGGGACATGCTCTTGCGCAGAACTTGGATCTTGTTTTATGGCTGTTGCGTTGCTTTTCATTTTTTCCTCTGACTTCCTAATTCTATTATTTTTTATTTCGTATTATTGTTAAAGGCTTTATTGATAAGTTGACTTGGGTCACTTAAAACGAGTCTTGATAATGACACAGGTGTGATGGCAGTTAACCCAAGTGCAATGAGTGGGGATATTGAAATTTCAGTAAAATGCATTTTTGTTTGTTCAACAGCTGTAAGGACGCTTCCTAAGCGTCTTGTGACATCAACGCGTGTGATAAGAATTTTATCGACACCAATGGCTTGAAAAGCACTTGCAATATCAGTTGTTTCACCTGTATCCCCGCCTGCAGGTAATACTAAAATGGGATCAGCGCCAATGGCATCGATATATTCATGTAAAACATTTAATTCGTCCTTGGCATAAGGGTTAACAGCATTGGTATCGACAATAATCAATCCTTTTTCAAGAGGATCATCAAAAACAGCTTTTAATAGACCTGCTGGGCTTTTTACAGCACTTAAATCAAGTCCCATGATACTTGTTAAAAAAGAAAGTTGTTCAATGCCACCGGCTTTTAAATTGTCCGTTGTAATAACACGAACTGGTTCATGATCCATGACAGCACGGGCTACAACTTTAGCAACGGCGATGGTTTTGCCAGTGCCTGGCGGCCCCACAAACATTAACGGTTTTGGATTGTCTTTATGTGTAATATTTAAAAAGGTAAAGAAACGGTCAAAAGCACTTGCAAGTGCGAGTTTTGGGTTGGTTGTAGGAATTGCTGTAGCAGCGCGTAATAGTTTATTAGCAAGATGTGCCGGTGTCCCATGTCGTTCCAGATAAGAAAGAATGACATCGTAAGGATCTTCAGATTGAGGCGACGGCACATCGTGTTCAGGAATATGCGGCAATTCAAAATGAATATTTTCAACGGCCGCTGTAACGCGCACCCCTTTTCCTTGAGGTCCTTTATCAGTTGCAACAATAACAGCTTCTTCACCCAAAGATTGGCTAACGAGTTTCATCGCTTCGGCGATGGTTGCAGCTGTGAAGGTTTTAAAGCGCATTATACCTCTTTTGAAACTCTACTACTGTGGACGATTGATGCGTCGCTTCGGTACTCAGATCCTCATGTATATAAGGATACACTCTGGTCTTCCGTGCCGAATCTCCTATCACTCGCCTCACATTAGCGAGTTTCGAAAGAGGTCTAAAAAGTCCGTCATTGCGAGGAGCGCAGTTCCGTGGCAATCTTCCCTCCGTCGTCATTGCGAGGGGCCCAAATTTAAAAGGGGCCCCGTGGCAATCTTCTTGAAAAATTGAGATTGCCACACCCCCTGCGGAGGCTCGCAATGACGAGTTTGGGGTTATTTGTTTCATCCAATCAACCCCAAGGTTCTTATTTTCACTTTAGGATGAATTTCAGCTTGTGACATCACAATTGTTTGTGGCCTCAGGCGTTCCAAAATAGATCTGACATAAGGCCGTACCATCGGATTTGTTAAAAGAATGGGGTTTTCACCCATCGAATCAAAACGTTCATAGGCTTTCTTGATGTCTTGAATAAAGCTTTGTAATTCGCTTGGTGATAAAGCTAATTGTCGATCATCATCGGGTCCACGTAAGGAATCAATTAATTTTTGTTCCCATTGTGGGTTTAAGGGGGCTAAAGGAATATAATTTTCGGGTTGCTTCATATAAGATTCACAAATCTGACGTGAAAGTCTTAATCTTACTTGTTCGATGATGCGGGTTGTGCTTTTGGTGACTGAAATAATCTCGCCCATCCCCTCAAGAATGGTGGGTAAGTCGCGGATGGAGATATGTTCTTTGACAAGGCCTTGTAATACGCGTTGAATTTGACCGACATTGGTTTGTGACGGAATAAGGTCTTCAATCAATTTTTTATGTTTAGAAGCGATCTCGTCAATGAGTTTTTGTGTTTCTGTATAAGATAAAAGCTCTGACATATTATCTTTAATGATTTCAGTAAGATGCGTAATAATCACAGAAGCTGCATCAACAACGGTATAGCCTCTGAATAAGGCATCTTCTTTTAAATGGGGCTCAATCCATACGGCTTTTAGTCCAAAAGCAGGTTCGGTGGTTTGTTCTCCAGGAAGCATTATGGGTTCCCCTTTTGGATCAATGGCGAGTTGCCGGTCAATGCGGACTTGCGCTTTGGCAGCGACAACTTCTTTGACGTAAATAGCATATTCATTTGGTTGTAATTGAAGATTGTCCTGAAGTCGAATAACGGGGATTAAAAACCCATAATCAAGAATATATTGTTTACGTAAGGTCTTAATTTGATCTGTCAAAGGTGTGCCATAGGTTGATGAATTGACGAGAGGAATAAGGCCATATCCTACTTCAAGGCGGATTGTATCCAAATGAAGTCCTTGGGTTAAGGGTTGTTCCTCACCTGTTTTTGTATTTTTTTCATCAACAATAATTGGTTCTTTGATTTCTTTTTTTTGAATATTGTTTGCATACCAAGCGCCAGCACCTGTAAGACACGCTAAGAAAAGAAAAGGGAACATGGGTACATTGGGGACAAGTCCTAGGCCAAACATCAGAAAAGCGCTCATGCCTAAAGCACGGGGATATCCCCCTAATTGTCGCGTAAAGGCTTGATCGGTGGTGCCTTTGATGCCACCTTTTGTAACGAGAAGACCAGAAGCTGTTGAAACAATAAGCGCTGGAATTTGTGCGACGAGTCCATCACCAACGGTTAAAATCGTGTAAGATTGAGCAGCCTCACCGAGGGTTAATCCTTGTTGGATGGTGCCAATAATAATGCCACCAACAACGTTAATGATTGTAATTAATAGACCTGCAATGGCATCACCACGAACAAATTTGGCCGCACCATCCATTGCCCCAAAAAAGCTACTTTCTTCTTCGAGTTCAACGCGTCTTTTGCGTGCTTCAGTTTCGTTAATAAGACCTGCCGATAAATCTGCGTCAATGGCCATTTGTTTACCAGGCATGGCATCCAAAGTGAATCTTGCGGATACTTCGGCGATTCGTCCAGAACCTTTTGTAATCACAACGAAATTGACAATAACAAGGATTGAAAAAACGATAATACCAATGACAAAATTGCCACCCATGAAGAATTTTCCAAAGGCCTCAATAATGGCGCCCGCAGCTTTGGTGCCCATATGTCCATCGGATAAAATAAGCCTAGTAGAGGCTAAATTGAGCGATAATCGCAACATGGTTGCAATCAATAAAACGGTGGGGAACGAGTTAAAATCAAGGGGTCGTTGAATAAAAAGAACAGTCATGAGAATAAGAATAGAAAAAGTGATGGATAAAGCAAGACAGATATCCAGCATCCATTTAGGTAATGGCACAACTAAAACGGCGAGAATCATCACAATACCAAAAGCAAAAGCAAGATCTTTCCGTTTGGTAATGATGCCCCAATCGAAACCTACTTGTTCTGTCTTTGTATTTTCTTGTAGATCAGCCATTTACTGTTAAGTCCTTAAGTCCATGTTATTATAGCGAAATAACTTGAAAAAGCTACATGTTGAAAAGTACACTAACTATCGATGTCCTTTTTTTAAAGCCCTACGGCCACATCATTACCTATAAGTATGAACATACCCGCTTCCTACGTCCCGCGACTTGATCGCGGGATCCAGACGATTTTTCCTAAAGTTAACATTGTATAAATTAGACAATGACATCTTCTTTATTTACTTTCTGGATCCCGCGGACAAGAAGCAGGGACGTAGGGAGAGGGTAGTATTTGTATTTTTTTGTAGATTAGTCATTTGTTTAGCCCAATTCTTTTAACCAGTTATGCGTTGTTCTTTACCTTGAGGAATTTGGGTGCCTTCGTCTGTATATAATTTTAATTTATTTCGTAATGTTCTGATTGATATGCCTAAAATTGTTGCGGCATGTGTTCTGTTCCATAAACAATGTTCTAACGTATTTAGGATAAGTTCTTTTTCGACAGCAGAGACCGTTCGCCCCACAAGATTGGGATTATTAGCATCATCATATTTTTGATTTTGGTTTGTTTGTCCAGTCGTTGATTGTCCCGTTTGGGTAACAAGTTTAAGGGCATCAACAGAAATTTCTTTGTCGCCTTGTGATAGTAAAACAGCACGGTGTAATGTGTTTTCAAGTTCGCGTACATTGCCCGGCCATTGATACTTGTTTAAAACGATACGCGCTTCTTCAGAAATAGGAAGACGTGGGACCATGTTTTCATCAGCAAATTTATGAACAAAATATTGAGAAAGTAAATCAATGTCTTTTGGGCGTTCTCTTAAAGGGGGTAAATGAATATTGAGGACGTTTAATCTAAAATAAAGATCTTCTCGGAAGTTTTTATTTTTAACTTCTTCAAGCAAATTACGGTTGCTTGTTGCAATGAGACGAATGTTAATTTTAATGGGTTTGCTTCCTCCAACCCTATCAATTTCACGTTCTTGAATAGCGCGTAATAATTTAGCTTGAAGGCGAGGGTTCATTTCACTGATTTCGTCTAAAAACAATGTGCCGCCACTCGCTTCTTCAAATTTACCAATGCGTCTTGCAATGGCACCTGTGAAAGCGCCTTTTTCATGGCCAAAAAGTTCAGATTCCAGTAAATTTTCAGGTATAGCTGCACAATTGAGAGAGACCATTTTTTGATCAGCACGTTTACTATGTGTGTGAATAAAGCGTGCCATTACTTCTTTACCAGTGCCTGATTCACCGGTGATCATTAAATTCGCGTCACTAGGTGCCAGTTTTTCTGCCAGTTGAACTTGAACTTTCATTTTGTCGTCGGCAAAAAGGATATTTGAGGATTCGTTGCAGACGGCTTGTAAAATGGCTGCAATTAATTCAGGATCAGGTGGTAAAGGAATATATTCTTTGGCACCGGCTTTAATGGCTTTGACGGCAGCATCTGTATCATTTTTAATGCCACAGGCGACAATTGAAACATAAATGCGTTCGCGTTCCAAGGATTGGACTAATTCTTTGACGTTTAGGGCAACATCAATCATAACAAGATCAGCACCTTGTCCGGATCTTAAGGCTAAAAGTGCTGCTTCAATGTTATTGACATGCGCTACTTTTGCACCTTTTGCGAGTGCAATTTTACCGGCATTTGCAATAAATCCGTCTAAACCGCCAACAATGAGTAATCGCATTTCATGCCCTTTCTATTTATTAAAGTACCTAATTCTTTTATCGGGTGGTAAAATACTATTGAGTTGAGTTTCTAATTGTCTGGGGTTTTCTTGCTTGCTCATCGACAAGATTGTAATAGTGTATATTTTGTTAATCAAAGCATCATCTTGAGAGATTTTAAGAAGTTTTGATCCTAAAGGTGCGAAGACAAGATTGGCTAAAATAGCACCATAAAATGTTGTGAGAATTGCAACCGCCATACTTGGGCCAATGGTTGCTGGATCATTAAGATGTCCAAGCATGTGAATAAGGCCTACAAGTGTGCCAATTAATCCCATTGCGGGTGCAAATTCTGATGCTTTTTGAAGGACTTGCGCGCTTTGAAATTGGGATATTTCAATAGCAGCTGATTCTTGATAAAGAACGCGGGCTACGTCTTCTGTAGATGTAATGTCAGTGATAAGTTCAATGCCTTTATAAAGAATGCGTTCATTGTTAAATTGTTGGTTTAATGTTTGTAAGAATAGGGGGCCTTTTGCACGTGCAATTTCAGCGAGTTGCATGGCTTTAATGGCTGAGATTTGAGGGTTTTTAATGGATCTAAAAAGTGCATGCATTGTTGCTGTAAAAGCTTGTTTCATTTCTTCCATTGAAAAACAAATGGTGGTTGCAGCATAAGTGCCCCCAAAAACAATCAGGATTGATGGAAAGTCAATAAAATCTGATGCACCGCCACCCATTAAAATAGCTGTAAATATAAGACTAAAACCAAGAATTAATCCAAGGATCGTTGCAATATCAAGTTTTGTTTTTGGGATAGGTTTAGTGTCTTTGCTTGACGAGCTTGGAAATGATTTTAGGTTGTTCGGTAGATTTTGCATTTAGTTTGCTCTATCTGATTTAATGATTTCAGTCATTGTAATGCCAAGTTTTTCGTCCATGATGACGACTTCACCACGTGCTACAAGACGATCATTAACATAAATATCAATGGCTTCACCAACTTTACGGTCTAATTCTACGACGGCACCACGTCCTAATTTCAGTAATTGACTTACTTGCATATTGGCTTTGCCTAAGACTGCTGCAATTTGGACAGGTACGTTATAAATGGCTTCTAATTCGCGTGCGACATTAAAGCCTGAATCATCATTTAGTTGATTGGCGTTATTTGAAGTTGCTGTTTCATTTTTAATATCAGATGATAATTCTTCTAAGTTTAAGTCTTTGTTTTGATTTTCTTGATCATTCATTTGTAATTTCCTTATGTATGTCTGTTTGTTGACTTAAATGTTGTTGGTAATTATCAAAAATTGCTGAAATTTTTTGCCAAAGATGTTCTGGATTAATGTCAATTTCCCCTTTTTTCCATTGGATGCGTCCAATTAAATTTTCTTTTGGATTCATGGTATTAAAATTCAATCTATTGATTATGTTTATATAATCATGTGATTCTTGAAGACGTTTTGAAAATGGTTCGATAAGGGTATCCTCAAGGTTTAAAACAATTTTTTCTTCTTCAATAAGAAGCGGAAGAACGTCATGTAATCCTTTTTCGATTAAGTTAATTTTATCGTTCAAATCATCGGTTAAAAAAAACTTTTTACCAATTAATTTAACAAGATCAAGGCTTAAGTTTGAATTTTCATTTCGTTTTTCATCAATTTTTTCGAAAAACAATGTAAGTTCTTGCGAAAAATTACTTAATTGTTTAAGTGTTTCAGCTTCTATACTTTCTTGAGCTTTTTGATAACCAATTTTTTCGCCTTCTTCTATGCCTTGAAGATGTCCTTTTTTAAAAGATGATAATAATTCTTCTTTACGCTGAATCTCTAATTGATCTTCAGTAAGGATTTCATCAAAAGAAAGTGCGAAATTAAATTTTTGAAGATTGGTTGATATTACCATTAATACACCAAATCATCATCGGCGCTATTGCTGGACAATAGAATTTCATTTCGAGAGGCGAGGTCTTTTGCAACTTGTACAATTGCTATTTGTGAGGCTTCAACATCCTTGACGCGAACGGGACCCATCGAATCCATGTCCTCTTTTAATATTTTGGCTGCACGTTCCGACATATTGCCTAAGAACAATGTTCGAATTGCTTCTGACGCACCTTTAAGGGAGAGTCCCAATTTATCCTTTTCGACATTACGTAAAAGTGTTTGGACACCACTTGAATCAAGCTTAATGAGATCCTCAAAGGTAAACATTAATGCTCTAATACGATCGGCAGATTCTTTATTTGTTTGCTCTAACGCACCAATAAATCTATTTTCTGTTGATCTATCTAGATTATTAAAAATTTCAGCCATAAATTCATGTGAATCTTTTCTGTTTGTTTTGGCCAAATTACTCATGAATTCGTTGCGAAGCGTTTTTTCAACGTCAAAAAGAATTTCTTTTTGAACATGTTCGATTTTGAGCATGCGACCAATGACCTCAATCGCAAAATGTTCGGGAAGCACAGAAAGAACACGTGATGCATGATCTGGTTTAACTTTAGAAAGGACGACTGCAACTGTTTGGGGGTATTCATTTTTTAAATAATTGGCGAGCACAGATTCGCTGACATTGTTTAATTTGTCCCACATGGTCCGTCCAGCAGGACCACGAATTTCTTCCATAATGTTATCGACTTGAGATTTATCAAGGACTTTGGCAAGAAGTCTTTCTGTTGAATCAAATGAGCCTGTAAGGGAGCCGGCTGATGACATTGTTTCAGAAAATTCAACACATAAATTTTCAACAACACCTGAGCCTACGGTGCCTAGATTTGCCATTGTCTGTGAAATTTCTCTGATTTCGTCTTCCGAAAGCATTGCAAAAATACGTGTCGCTTGCTCTTCTGGCAGTGATAAAAGCAGGGATGCTGCTTTTTCAGGGCCTGTTAACGAACGAATATCTTCTCTTAGTTTCGCCATTAACGGTCTCCATCTTGGTGCAACCAGGCACGGATGACAGAAACAGCTTCTTCAGGATGATTTTCAATGATACGGGTTAAACGATGAAGGGATGATGCTTTTACTTTTCCTGCAACTTGTTCTAAGTTGATCATTTTTTCAGCTTCTTCTGATTCGTTTATTTTGCCGCTAGATGTATTTTGAAGATTATTTTTCCCTTGCGATGGTCCTTGAAGCGCACCAACCATTGTTTCACCGTCAACAGTTAGGGCACCTCCAGATCGTGTTGAGGCACCTTCAAACGCTCGCATCATGACGGGTCTTACAACGAGTAACAAAGCTAAGAACCCAACAAAAGCAAAGCCAATATTTTCGGCAATACGTAGTAATTCGCTTTTATTCATACCCATAATTTTATCTTCTTGGATATCAGGCTGTAGGACAGGTTTTTGGAAACGCATATTAACAACCTGAACGGCGTCATTTCTTTTTTCATCAAAGCCGATGGCTGATTTGATAAGCGTTGTGATTTGTTTTATTTCTTCTTCATTACGCGGTTGGTAGGTTTCTTCACCCTTGTCATTTTTTGTATAATTACCATCAACAAGTACAGCCACGGATATTTTTTTAACTTCACCCACTTCTTTAGTCGTTTGTTTTATTGTTTTTGAAATTTCGTAATTAATAGTTTCTTCAGTTCTTTTGGTTTGTCCTTTGGCTTTCGTCCCACCATCAGCAGCGCCAGAGGCGGCTGGTGTATTGTTTTGGGCAGAGACATTTGAATTAGATTCTTGTTCTTGGTTTTCTGAAGAATCTTCATTGTTTTGGGTTGAGCGTGTTACTTTTCCATCAGGGTCATAAATTTCTTCGTTTGATACAATGCGGTTAAAATCAAGATTGGCTGTTACTTCAACGCGTGTATTTCCAGGTCCTAATGTTTTTTCAAGCATGTCTTCTAACGAACGTCGCATGCGTTGTTCAAATTGAAAGCGCAATTCATCATTATTCGAAGCATATTGTGACGGATCGTTTTCGTCTGAAAAGCCTTTTGCAAGTAAAACGCCGCGATCATCAACAATTGAAATTTGACTCGGTTTGAGGCCAGGGACAGCGGACGCTACAAGATGTTGAACGGAGGCCACTTCAGCTTTGGATAAACGTTCGCTTGTGCGCATGGAGATAATGATGGAAGCGCTTGGGTTTAAAGAATCACGCGAAAAAAGTTCTTTTTTGCCAAAAACTAGATGAACGCGGGCAGATTTCACGGCATGAATGGATGAGATAGTACGCGATAATTCGCCTTCAAGCGCACGTACATGATTCATATTTTGCATGAATTGACTTAACCCAAAGCCATCACTTTTATCGAAAATTTCATATCCTACAGAGCCACCATGCGGAATGCCTTCGCGCGCAAGATTGAGTCTTAATTTGTCAACTTGATCATGAGGGACAAGGATATGTGTCCCACCAGTGCCTATTTTATAGGGGATTTCCATCGTATCAAGTTTTGTAATAATAGCGGCACTGTCTTTGGGGTCAAGTTCGCCAAAAAGAAGTGACATTTGTTCGGTTGAAAAACGAGAGATTAGAAAGGTGAAAAATACAAAAAGGGCAACAACAGTCGCACCTATTGCTGTAAGGCGGCCTGGACCTAGATTTCTTAAAAATCCAATAAATCCTTCCAATGCGTATCCCCAAAATATTATTTATTATTTCCTGTACTATAGAAAATAATAAACGCTTTGGCTAGAGCGCTCGGCAAAATATTCCTAGGAGATCGTTTTTTGAGTAACAGTATTTTTGAAATTGAGGGAAGGAAAAATGGTGGGTGATGACAGTGTCGAACTGCCGACCCTCTCGGTGTAAACGAGACGCTCTACCACTGAGCTAATCACCCATTCTATTGAAACTAGACAATATAAGATCAAAACCTTTCTGTCAAGAAGCTTGTACTGATTTTTATAAAAAAATTATGGTGCATTTAAAAAAGTTTCGATAAAATCCTCGGCGGATGTTTCAATATAATTGATACTTTCGCATTGTGGTGGGTCGCCTTCGACGAAAAAGATTAAATGATCAGGGGTTAAATAAAGTTGTGCAACACGCTTTACATCTTCGTAAGTTACCCTGGGTAGTTCTTTATGAATGTATTTATAGCGATCGCTTGTAAAATCTAAAAATTGAAGATGGGAAAGCTCCTCAGCATTACATAAATAGTTATTTTCGTCTTCTAGAGTTAATGATCCAATATAATTATTTTTCGCATTGTTAAACTCTTCTTCCTTAGGTCCATTTATTTTTAGATTGTGCCATACATCCATAATAAGTTTATATGTTTCAGGAAATTTATGGTTTTCAGTGTTATAATCGCCTTGTAGAATTTTGTTTTTTTGTGGGCATTCTATATCTGTTAGAGAAATACTATAGACTAACCCTGTATCGCTTCTTAGTTCTTTCATAAGAATGGATTGAAAATCGCCGCTTCCTATAATTTGCTGTAAAACTTTAAAGGGAACATAATCAGGATGATTATTGGGCAAGCCTAATTGCATAAATCTACAAACTGATTGGGGTTGTTTTCGCCTTATGAGATGAATTTCTTTTTTTAGGTTTAATACGATTGGCGGAAAGGATGAATGCAATGTTGTTTCGGGTAATGCTGAAAGAAAATGATCAAGAATATTTGTTAATTCATCAGGCGGGATTGCACCAATAGCACCAATAATAATATTATCGCGTCCAACTCGCGTTGCCATAAATTCTTGACATAAATCTTGAGTGATTGCGTTTTTATTATGTTTGACAATATCGATTGTTTTAGAAAAAATGTGTTCTTTAAATAGATGTTTTTTAGAATATATACGTAACAATCCGCCAGGGTAATTTAAAGAAGAAGCTGTTGCCTTAGCAGCAATATCAAGTATTCTTTCAAAGTGTTCGTTTCCAAAGTTTGAATCTGTAATACATAAAGCTAATAGATTTAATAAATCTTCTAAATCATCGCAATGCGCTTGAATTGTAAAATTAAAACTTTCGTTACTAGTAAAGAGTGAAATACTTCCAGACAGTTTTTCTATTTGTTCAGAAAATTCTTTTTCGTTCAAATCGCCTGCAGATAAGAATAAGGTGCGTTTAATGGCTTCACACAATCCTTGAACGGGTTCTTCTACCATTTTGATTTTAAATATTAAGCTTAGGCGAATAAGAGGTAGACTTGGTTGATGAATATACCAAAAATTAACTTTTGAGTTAGGGCACTTAATAATTTTTATTGGATTTGCACCAATATCTAGACATAAAAATGAGAGTATGACGTGTGTTAAAAATATTTTTTTTATTAAATGTGTCATCATTTCCTACTATTATATTATTGAGGCAATAAACAAGATGTTAAATAATCTTGATGATTTATCAAAATCTTTAATGCATTTTTGATTTGAGTGTCAGTCATTTCTTTTTTGATATTTAAAGATGATTCTAAGTTGTCGATGATTTGTCCTGATTCAATTATGTTCGTAACCAATTGAGCGTAGGCAGGAAAAACAGTCATAATGCATATGTTACAATAATCATCTTTTTTGCGTATTTCTAATAGTTTTATTGCGTTTATATCTTCGCTTTCAAGCATCTTTATAAATGCTTGATCAATAGCTTTATTAATTTTATGAAGCTCAAATAATTCATGATTGAGGACAAAAGAAATATCAAGATTCCAAAAATCTTTTTTTTCTGCATTAAACGCAATATAAAGATGGGTTGTTATTTTTTTTTGATCAATAAGAAACTGGATGAAAGAAGTGCTTTTTAGCTTTAAAAATGAGCATAATAATTCTAATGCGGCTTTTTCAGTAAGGTCACCGACGGGAAGACGATATGTTCTGTTGAAGTTTGCATTTTTTTGGCTTGCAGCATGATAAACGTATATTTCTTTATTAAGAGGACAATTATTGTTGATAATGGGTCTTATGATGGGCAAGTTGTTTTGAAGGGGTGCAAATAGGGTCTTTATGTGTTTGGCGAGAGCATCAAAATCAAAATCGCCTTCAATATAAAGTGTGGCATTGCAGGGTTGATAATAGGTGCGATAAAAAGCATAGGCATCGTTAGTTGTTAGATTTTCTATGTCAGGCCTTATGCCGCCGATAGGTCGTTGATAGGGATGTCCTTCATAAAGGCGATCCCTTATCCCTTGGCGATAGGGTTCAACTGGGTCTGCTTCATCAGCACCACAAATTTCTTCCAACACAACGGATTTTTCTTTTTCAAAGGCATCAGTTTCGATAACAAGATGTTGCATCCGATCTGCTTCAATTTCTAAGATTTCAATCAGTTGATTTTTTGGAATGGTAGCGTAATATTTTGTATAATCATAATTAGTTTCAGCGTTTTGTTCGCCACCTGCTTGAAAGATTTTTTCTTGATATGTATTTCGAGGATATAATTTTGTACCATGAAACATTAAATGCTCTAGAAAATGAGCAAGACCCGTTTTGTGAAGATCTACATTTTCGTCTCGCGCGCCAACATTATAAATTAAGCTATAATGCGCACTTTGTTCAACGCGTGGGTTTTTAACGAAAACAAATTTAAACCCGTTCTCGAGAATCAATGTTTGAGCGTTGTAAAAATTTGCGAAAACAGTTTGATATGACGTAATAAAAAAAAGGGTAAATAAAAAGAATTTTTTTTTCAAAGAGATAGCTTTCTATGTTCAAGAATATTTTATTAAATTATAGTATTGGATTAAAAAGATCAATAGTAACAATTGTATAGAATGTGGTGGGGGAAGGGTGCTTATGCGAAGCCATATTTAAGATTCACTTACATGCCACTCATTAGAGCGGCACGTAGAGAAAATAACAATATGTTATTAATTATTATTATGAATAATAATAATGTTAGTGTCTTCGTCCATAATGATGTCATCATTCATTGTTTCGCCTAGTTTTTTAATGGCATTTATTTTAGTAAGTAACTCAAAAACAGCTTTATCTTTAATGGAAAGGGGTCTGTAATTATCATCAAAATCCCAAATTTCTTCAGCTGTTAGGGTTCCTTCTAATATTTGAATAATGCCATTATAGATATGGTGGGATTGTTGGCTGGAAGGTGCTACATTTTTAGGAAATTCATGGTCCAAAGCTTCGTTAATTTTGTTTTGAACAAATTTAATCATATCATTTGGCTTTGCATGTGCGTAAAAAGCATCAATGGCTTTTTGGCGTGTTAAGTTTAGAAAATAATGCGATGCGTTATGTTCGAAATAATATATATCAAATTTGACATCGTAACGAGATCCAACTAAATCGCCAATTAAATTTCTTAAATACAAGCTTTGGTGAACGGGTTGGACAAGTGCATCATCACCTAATTGTCTAGCCAAAAGACTTGATTCGCAAATGAAATAAAGTAATTCATCATTATAAAAAAGTTGATCTATGTTTTCTTGCAATGCGGAGTAAATAAAATCTAATGCTTTTCGATGTGATGATGATTCAACATAATCGTTATTTTTGATGTTGCTAAATTGAAGTTTTGATTCAACTGGCAAAGAAGTATGGGCATTGATGACACCAGCATCCTTACCAACAGAACAAGCAAAAATAGAGGCCATTGTTTTTAAAAAGGCAGCTTGTTGTTCAGATAATTGATGTGGATTTCTAACTTTTGATAAAGAAAGAATATGATCCATGATGCATTTAAATTGTGCGCCAATCACATGCTCCACAGGTGTTTTTAAGAGTGTTATAAGATAAGAATCGTAGGAAGTGATGTTATGTTTTAAATTCTTAAAATTACTTATGAGGCCAAGTACTTCATTTTTAAATTCCTTATCACGCATACATTCTTCGATTTCGTGTATCATTGTTAATAATATGTTTGGTGATACATAAGGGACAGAACGAGGATCAATGGATAATTTGCGCGACAATGTTTCAAAAAACAGGGGATTAAGCATAATATCATAGCCATCAACGTGATCGGTGAATGGGGTATCATTTGAAACTCTAACAAAGTTTTTTCTTTTGTTTAAAAGTTTTTCGTGATTTTTATATGAATTTTTTGGATAGTCTAATATTTTTAAAATAGTTGTGACAAGTTTAGTATCATCTTCGTCAAAATGAATGTCTTTTTTGTTTTCATTAATAAAATTGGCTAATATGGAGACATATTCTTTATTGTAACAATGAAGCGTTTCGTGCCAATGTTTCTGCCAAGTTTCTTTATGATTTTTAGAATCATCATTATAATGAGCTTTTAGGATAGCAAAAATAATATCATTTGTTAAGGTTTCGTATTTGTGGGGGTTTTGAATAAGTTCAGCCTTGATATGATTAATAAAGCGTTCGTGATATTCTGACGGCATAAAAAATAGAATTTTTAATATGTTAGCAAAAGATTTTGATACGCTGGCATCAAAGCCTATAAATTTTTCAGCAACAGGAATTCGATCCATTGGATTAAAGGCGCTTAATGAATGGATTATATCTATAAGATTATCTTTGTTGCATTCGTTGTTATTCATAAAAATACGAAGGGATTTAATTAAATGTGTCGTATCATTTATTGAAGCCAATATCGTACAAAAAGCATTAAGTTCATCGCAATCAAACTTATTTTCTTCGGAGAATTGAAGAAAATCTCTTTTTTCAATATAGCTTTTAAATAATGTAATGGATGAAAGAAAACTGATAGTGTTATCGCCATCCCAATTTTTTTCATTTAAAAATTGAAATACTTCGTTGAGGTCTCTAGAGTTAACTAATAAAGAGAGATGTGTGATTAACTTTATAATATTTTCAGGACTCCAATTTTTTTCATCTAAGAATTTAATGATTTCAAGTTGTTGATGATTGTCTTTAATTAAAGAAATTCTGTTAATAAATTGAATCATGTCTTTTAATTCGAATTTTTTTTGATCTAAAAAATTAAAAAAATGATTCATTTTTTCTGTATTTATTTTAGATATTATCGAAATGAATTCAAGATATTCTCTGGCAGCGTTAAAACTATATATTTTTTCATTAAAAATAAAACCAAAGGAATTTTTGTTTGTGAGTGGATCATTGAAGCGTTCTATTATTTTCTTTGAAGCAATAGGCTTAAAATTCGTAAAGACTAAATTAAATTTGTTAAAATTTTCTTCATCTAGCATATAGATATAATCAAGACAATTTCTAAAATCATTTATTTCCCAATTATTGTCACCTAATATGCCATAAGTGTAGTTTAAGCGTTCAATAAATTCTGATGACATAGCGCGTTCAAGGATATAGTCAGAGATATTAAGGCAATCTTTAAGTGTCCATGAAGGGTATAATGCAAAAATTTTTTCTAAAAGCGGTATGGCGGCTTTCAAATCAGTTTCAGATGAATTTATTAAAACGTTCATTAATGTATCATTAATTGAATGTGTTAATTCTTTTTGACCTAAAAGCTTTAAGAATGATATGCGGTGTTCAGAAGGCGTTTGTGAAGGATTGTTGGCAACATATTGAAATATTTTAGTGAATTCTTTTGCATTTATATGTTCACAGGGTAAAAGCGTAAAAATATTTTTTTGCCAATCTAATAAATTTTTTCTGCCTTCGTCATTTGTATCGCAAATTATTTCAATAAAGGGTGTAAGGCCGCTTTTTAAGTCTATGTGGGTATCTTTTAGGATGTTTTTTAATAACTCTAGATTATCATTGTTGTTAAGTAAGTCTGTTTTTAAAATAACTTTAGCAAGGTTTTCGTAATCAAGTGGTTGTGATGGTGTGCTTTTTAATAATTCAAAAGTCAATTCAATAATAATTTTAAGGTCAACAATGTTTAGTTTTAAGTCAAAGATTTTAGTTTGAAAACTAGCAATTTTAAAAAAATCCCAGTTTTCTTTACAAGCGATTTGGATTGCTATATCAATGAGTTCAAGTCTTTCTTTGTCAGATGCATTAATTTTATTAAGTTCTCTATTAAATAACACCTTGATTTGATTAATAATTCTTGTGTGCATTGGATTTGGTGCCGGAGCATCAATAATCATGTTATCAGATTCATTGCCTGCTGAAAAAGCAGAAAAAGAAGCCAAGTTTAAAAGCAATAAAGCTAATGTTGTATTTTTTTTCATCGTATATATTCCTTGTTTTAAATAAATATTAGTCGAGCGTAAGAATGTTTTTTATAATGATATTGTCGCTTTCACCTGTTTCTTTTAAGATTTCAAGTTTCATTAATAGAAGAATAAAAGCAAGTGGTTTTGGATTGCCACTATCTTCATCATAAAGTAGGTCTAAAAGATCATCCGTCTGATCGATGTTTAATTGTTCTTGAGCCGCCATACGAATCAAATCTGAAATAATATTGATGCCTGTTTTGGGGTCAATAATACTTAATTTGTTTTCACTAATCATTGAAGCTAAATGATTAATAATTGTGCTTGGTGTAAATTGTTCATGAAATAAGTCTAATGCTTCTTGTAATGATTTTGACGTTAATTTAGAATTTGGGGGATTGCTATCAAAGTCAGGTGCCTTTTTAGTATTACGTAGGCCGATGGCGCCACCTAAAAGTGATTCAAGATATGCAACATAATGCGGAATCTCTGCATAGCTTATCCTCACAATTTTTTCAGCGAGTGCATTAATAGATTGACGTTTAAGATCAATTATTTCTTTGATAATAATCTTTTTTAAATTGGCCCAACTGAGTGATACATCTTTGTCGATGTTGACATGTTTGAACATTTCATCAACAGCTTCATAAAGTGTGCTGGTATTTGAAAGATCCATTAAGTTAAGAAGGCCAACTGACCAACCATTGATGATATATCCACCTATGAGTTCACGTAATTTTTGTCCATTTTCATCATTAAAATTATTTAAGAGGTCAATGAAATCTTGATTTTTTACAAAATGATCCATTTCTGTTTGAAGTTTATGTAAATCGCCACGTCCTTCAATATCTTTTTCTTTAAGATTTTGAATCAATACGTTGATAGAATTAATGGATAAGTGGTCACCAAATTTATTAGCAGGTAGATAAATTTTGTATGCAGTGCATAATTTAGTCAGGTTTTGATAGAAATCATCTGGATTGCTTAATTGTACTAAAACCTCAAGAACATTTTTTAAGTTTTTGTTTAATTGATCATGGTTGGCAGGATCAATATCTTGCTCAAGATAACGAAGATATCCTAATAAGCCTTTTAAGCGTTGTGCATCTTCTGTTTGAAAATCTGTAAGATGTCTACGGAAAATATGGTCCTGTTTTATAATCATATTAATTAAATCAACCCATTTGCTTTTAGTCTTATAAGGAGCAGGTAGATTTTCTTCTGGTATGTGGCGAAGACGCATTAACCAATCTGTAATGGTTTTAAGATCTGCTGTAAAAAGCAGTTTTGATTCGATTGAATAATGATCCCAAATAGCTTGATTTTTTCCTTTTTTACATTGGTACATTTGATGCATTAAGGTAATAAGTCTTTCTTTGCCATCTTTTTTCATTTCTTTAAATTTTTTAATCATGGCCTGAAGCATGATTGCTTCTTCTGAAAATGGCGCCATAAAATAGCTTTGAAACTCATCATCTGATTGTACTGCTTTGATTATATTTCTTAATTTCGCATTTTCAATTGTATTCAGATCACCCAAGATTGCATCAACATCATCAAGATTTGCTAAAGCGTCTTGACTGATAGGCAAATAACTAAAAATTTCTGGGTTAATGGTCGCATGAACTATTTCTTCAGTTCCATTTTTGATTAATATTGCGTCTTCAATAGAGAGATTGTGGGTATAAGGTTCTTTTAATTTTTTAAGTAAATTGGCGAAAATTAAAGTAGGATTGTGTTTATTAATGTTTTCACGTGCATATAGGAATAATAATTCTTGGACGCGTGGATTATCAGCGCCAAAAATATCCATAATATTATGGCATAGAGTTATTTTTAGAGCATTATTCATTATTGGCCAAAAATAAAGTATAAATTGATTGTATGTTTTTTGAAAAGGATGTCCGAAAATAATATACGAATCTATTCTAGGAATATAGATTTTTTTTAAAAAAATATTAAATCTGTCAAATTCTGTGTTTCTTAAAAAGTGATGCCTTACAGTATTTCCTTCTGTATTAAATTTATTTTTTAACTCTTCTATGTTTGAAAAATTTTTGATATATTCTTTAAATATTTTTATTAAAATTGATTTGTTGTTTTTTAAAATTTTTTCATTTTTTGTTAGTTCAATAAATATTTTGTAGTTTTCTTCGATGATCGAGTTGTTTTGAATGTGTTCTAAAAATAAATCAATTAATTTATCTTTAGTGATTTGTTTTATTTCTGGGTAATTCAGTAGTTCTTGAATTATATAATAAATATAATTGGTATCTTTTGATGATGATATGTTTTGTAAAAAATCTATAAACATGTTGCTTAATGCTTCATGGTGTAATTGCTCTGTTTTGGAATCTGTCCAAAGTTCTTTGAATATGTCAAATTTAATATTATTTATGTTGTTTTCTATTGGATTTAATAAAAAATTAAATATTTTAATGTAATGTTTTTTATATAATTCTTTATGTTTCAAAAAAGTATTGAGTATCGATGATTTAATGTTGTATTTTGATTGCTTGTACATAAAAGGTAATAAATTAAATAATTTATCTTTAGTGATTTGTTTTGTCTCTTCGTCACTTAGCAGTTCAAAAGTTATATAGCGTATGTAAATTTTATCTTCTGAGGATGCTATATTTTGTAAAAAATCTAAAAACATGTTGCTTAGTGCTTCATGGTGTAATTGTCTTGTTTCAGGATCTTTCCAAAGTGCTTTGAGCATATCAAATTGAATATTTTTGTTGTTGTATTCTGGTAAAGCAAATAAGAAATCAACTATTTTTATGCAATGTTTTTTGCATAATTCTTTATTTTTCCAAATTGCTTTGAGTATAAATGATTTAATATTGATGTTTAATTGTTCGCACATTAAAAATAATACATCGATCAATTTATCTTTGGTGATTTGTTTTATTTCTATGCAATTTAAAATTTCTGAAATTATATAATCAATGTAATTTATGTCTTCTGAAGATTTTATATGTTGTAAAAAATCTATAAACATATTGCTTAATGATTCATGATGTAATTCTTTTGTTTCAGGATCTGTCCAAAGTTCTTTGAGTATATCAAATTGAATATTTTTTTGTTCGTATTCTGGTAAAGTGAATAAAAAATCAACTATTTTAATACAATATTTTTTACTAAATTCTTTATGTTTCCAAAGTGAATGGAGTATTGATGATTTAATATCGTCGTCTGATTGTTCAGACATGCAAAATAATAAATCAGCCAATTTCATGGAATATGAATGTCGTGTTGTTCCGTTTTCCCAAAGTGCCATGAGTGTTGATCTGGGAATATCTTTGCTTTCGAAATCTTCAAAAATAACGCTATCCAAAAATAGTTTAGCATTAAAAAGCACATCATTTTTTTGTAAATAAAAATCTAAATTAGCAGCAATTGTTTGTGGTTTAATTTTATTAAATTCATTTTCATTTAATTGGTATATTTGTTCAACGCAGTCAGCTAAGGTTTTTGCATCCCAATGATTATTTTTTGATTTTGTGTAGATGAAATTAAAACGTTCTAGAAATTCTGGTGACATTGCACGTTCAAGAATATAACTAGAGATGGATACACAATCACTATATCCCCACCTAGCGTGTGTGGTAAAAAGTTTTTCTACAAGGGGCATTCCCTTATTAAAATCAGCTTCAGATGTATGTAAAATAATTTTAAATAATACGTCAGGATTGGCTTTTGAATTGTGGTCTTTCTTTGAAATAAGGTGTATGAATTTTTTAAGGGGTTCCGAAAATGTTAGTGATGGATCATTTGCAATGGATTGAATACAAGATGGGAATGATTTTTCATCTTTGTATTCGTGCGGAATAAAACTTAATATATTTTTTTGCCATTTTAATATATTTCTTCTACCTTCTTCGCTTGCAGCATTGAAAGTCTTGATAAAGGAAATAATGTTGTTTGTGCTTTTTACATTATTTTGTTGCAACATATTTTTGATCATTGACTCTATATTATCAAATTGCGTTGGTTCAATTTTATATATAAAAGTAAAAAGATTTATATAGTCATTTAAAGACGATGTTGTGTTTTTTAAAATTTTATATGTTAATTTAACAAAATGATCACGGTCGTTTGAGTCTGGCACTAATTCCTTACTTGTTTCTATGAATTTTTTTGCAAGATCCATTTTTTCAAATATTGTGCCTTTTGTTTTTTCAATAATAAGTGCTAAAAATTTAAGTAATTCTTGGTTTTGATCAAAAAATTCAGTGTAATTTTTTAAAAAAATATTAATTTGAGATAATGTTTTAGGCATTGGTGCTGGTTCTGATTCTTCTATAATTATGTTGTTTTTGTTATTTACTGAAAAAGCAGAAAATGAAGATAAATTTAAAAGTAATAAAGCTAATAAAGTATTTTTTTTCATTTTATAGGTTCCTTGTTTTAAAAATTTAAATTTTTATATTTTGATGATCGCTTTTACTTTGAGTAATAATTCAAAAACAGCTTTATCTTTAATTTTGATCGAAATGGGCATAAAATCATCATCTTCTTCTATGTCCCAGATGTCGTTAGGGCTTATTGTTTCTGCCAACATATCGGAAATACCATTGTAAATATGACGTGTTTGGTCACTAGAAGGGCTTCCCTTTTTAGCAAATTCTATTTCTAAAGCCTCGTTAATTTTAGCTTGAATGAATTTAATAAATGCATTTGGTTTTGCATGTTCATAATAGGTGTCGATAGCTTTTTGTCGTTTTAAGTTAAGGAAGTAAGGCGATGTATTGTTTTCAAAATAATAGAAATCAAATTCTACACCGTAACGTGATCCCACTAAATCACCAATTAAATTTCTTAAATATAAGCTTTGATGAACGGGTTGAGCAATATTATCTATATTAAACACTAAACTAGGATCAAGTTTGCACATACCGCAAAGTAAATCATTATTATAAAAACGTTGATCTATGTTTTCTTGCAGCATTGAATAAATAAAATTAAGTGTTTTTTGATGCGACACAGATTCAACGTACTCATCATTCATTTCTTCATTGTCTGTGTTATTGTTAAATAGAAGCTTTGATTGATTTGGTAAAGAAATATAGGCATTGACGATTCCTGCATCTTTTCCAACAGGGCAGGCAAAAATAGAGTAAATTGTTTTTAGATAGGCCGCTTGTTGGTCGGATAATTGGTTGGGTAACCGCTCTTTTGGCAATGAAAGGATATGGTTCATAATACACTTAAATTGTGCACCGATCAGATGGTCAGCAGATGTATTTAATAGAAAAACAAGATAAGAATCATTTGAAGAAATGTTGTGTTTTAGGTTGTTAAAGTCGCCTATAAGCCCGTATACTTCTGCTGCAACTTCCTTATTTTCCATATCTTTTTCTATACCGTCTAAAACACTTAAAAATACATCTGGCGATATTTTAGGGACAGAGCTAGGATCGATAGATAATTTGTTGGATAATGTTTCAAAAAATTGCGGATTCAGGGAAATTTTTTGATTTTCAATTTCATCTATATGTAATGCTTCATGAGATACTTTCGTAAATGTTTGTCTTTTTTTTAAAAGATTTTGGTGGTTTATATATGAATTGTTAATACATCCTAGAATTGGTGGAATGGTTATAGTGAGTTTTATATCATTTTCTTCAAAGTGAATATCATTTTTATGTGCATTTATAAAATTAACTAATGCAATGACATGTTCTTTATTGTAAGAAATAAGAATTTTATGCCAATGGTCGAGCCAATTTTTTTTAAGATCGTCAGCGGTGTTATGAAAGCAATTTTTTAAGATGCAAAAAAAATCATTATTTATTGAGTTTTCATAATATTTTATTTCTTGTTCAGACATTGTTTTTATATAATTGATAAAAGTTTCATGATGTGTTGATGGCATAAAGAAAATAATTTTTAATATGACCGCAATGGATTCTGTTGTTTCTGCATCAAAATCTTTTAGTTTTTCTGCTATAAGCAGTCGCTCTATTGGATTATAGGCGCTTAATGAACGGATTATATCCAAATGATTTTCTTTATTAATGTCGTTGTTTTTTTTAATAATATTAAAAGAATTTATTAAATGGGTAATATCATTCGTAGAATTTAATATATTGTTCAAAAGAATAATTTCGTTATTATCTAGATTGCCTTCATCTAAAAATTGAATAAAATTGTTTCTTTCACTATATGTTTTAAATAAATAGACTGAAGAAATAAAGCTAATGGTTTCATGTTCATTCCATTTTTTTTCTTTTATATATTCAAAAATATTATTCTTGTTTTTTAAAA